>JBJEAG010000146.1:0-2699 GCA_051868855.1 Alloprevotella sp.
AGATTATGTAAGGTGCACGCTTTTAGCGCGTTTTGTTTCTTGGAATTATGTTCCTTTTGCTTGAAAATAGGTGCCGTTCCGGGTTCACGCTCCTTGCTCCGCGTCGTCCGAAGCGAGGACATAGATTGGCACTCTCGGCGTTCCCGCGTTGCGAATCAGCCCTTTTTCGCAGAAGGTTTTCAGCAGTCGCGTGGCAGTCGTTCGTTTGCAGTGCCAGATGTGCTCGGCGTCGATGCGGCGCAGGAAGGCGTTTTGGCGGAGGTAGGCAACGAGTCGCTCCTCTTGGTCTTGCGGCAACTCGTCCCACTGCAAGGTGCGCGGCGTCGGCGTGCGCTGGAACGTGACCTTTCCCATCTTCTGCATGAGTTCCTTGGCGGGGCGGAATTTCACGGTTTTGACGGAGATTTTCTTGCCAATCTTTTCGTCGGTGTCGTTGAGTTCGGCGTCGGTCTCCAATTTGAGCGAGAAGGACCCGAGACCGTCGAGTTTCACTCGCTTACCCGTGGCGAGCGCGTCCGCCATCGTTTCGACGATGGCAGTCATCGCGGCTTTCATGTCGGCACTTGTCAGCGTCGAACCGTGAACCACGTTTCGAATCAGGTCTTCCGTGTCAAACACTCCCTCGAAAACGGGGGCGACGAAGAAGTATTTTTCATCTTCCCTTAAACCGGGACTTCGGTAAATATCGTAGAGCATGAATTAAGTTGGCTTTTATTGTTTTTATCTTTTGATTTGTCATTTTCGGAGTAAACATTGTCACTCTTAGAGTAAGCTTCGTTACTTACCGCCGTGCCGCGGTAAACTTACCGCCGTGCCGCGGTAAAGTTGCCGCCGTGCCGCGGTAAAGTTACCGCCGTGCCGCGGCAACTAACAACTCCCAAGGAAAGAGTGACGATTCCCAAGAAAAGAGTGATGTTTCCCAAGGAAAAAATGAGCATATTGGGGACAGTCGCCACTTTCCTTATCACAAAATTAGGAAGACGGCGTCTAATAAACAAAAAAAACTGAAAAATTTTGCGCGTGAAAGCAAAAAATGTGGCTTTCAGTACGATTCAACGCGTCGAACTGCGCTTTTCGACGCGGGTTGTGTGCAGTGGGACACGCACTTCCTATACTACGTTTGACGTTTCAAAAAAGCGGCGGATGGCGGTGCTGACGCGGGCGACATCTTCGTCCGACATCAGCGGATGTATCGGCAGACTCAGTTCGGTTGCCGCCCAGTGGCGAGCGACGGAACAGGCGTTCGGTGCGACCGCTGCGGGCGTCACTCCGTCGGATGTTCCTCCTCGGTTTTCGTTCTTCGCCTGCCGTTCGACGAAGGGAAGGAGGGCGGGCTGGTCGGGTAGGGCGAGGGGATAGTGAATCAGCGTTTCGATGCCCGCTTCTTCCCGCAAAAATTGCTGCAAGGCATTGCGGCGCTCACAGCGCAGAGGATAGACGTGGAAGACGCTGAGGGAGGTGTCGCCATCGTAGGGCAGGGCGACGGGAAGTCCCTGCAAAGCGGCATTGTAGGCACGTGCCACCTCACGGCGTCGCTGATTGTCCGCTTCGAGTCTCGGCAGTTTCACGCTGAGGGCGGCAGCCTGGAGCTCGTCCAAACGACTGTTCACGCCGAGGTCCGTGTGGCGATATTTTGTGGCGGAACCGTAGTTCGCCAATCGACGCACCGCTTCCGCAAGTTCCGCATCGGAGGTCGTGACGGCACCACCGTCGCCCAGTGCGCCGAGGTTTTTGCCGGGATAGAAACTGAAAGCGGCAGCGTCGCCCCAACTGCCGACCGCCGCGCCTCCGACGACGGCGCCGTGTGCTTGTGCGGCGTCCTCGACAAGGAACAAACCGCGCTCGCGAGCCAGTTCCGCGAGTTCCGGCATCGGCGCGGGCATGCCGTAGAGGTGAACCGGCAGCAGGACTCGGGAACGCTCGCTCAAATGCGGGAGGACCGTGGCGGCGGTCATGACGCAGCGTGCATCGACATCGGCGAACACGGGCGTCAGTCCTGCTCTCACGACGGCGAGGGCGGAAGCCACGAACGTCATGGCGGGCACGACGACCTCGCAATCCGGCGTCCAGCCGTGACGCTCGCGCAGAGCCTGAAGAATCAGCGTGAGGGCGTCGAGACCGTTACCGACTCCGACGCAGTGGGTAGCGCCGACGGCAGCGGCGAAGTTGGCTTCGAACTCAGCCACCCGGCGTCCGCGGAGATACCATCCGCTTTCGACGACGTCGGTGACGGCGCGAGTCAGCGCGGGTTCAAAACTTGCGTTGATTTCTCGAAGAGGAAAATATGGAATGCGAGGTGTGGACATGTTGTGGAGAGACAAAGAGTCAAAGAGACAAAGAGTCAAAGAGACAAAGAGACAAAGAGACGAAAAGTCGCTTCGCTCCGGTCAAAAGGGTCAAAGAGACGAAAAGTCAAAAAGTCAAAGAGACAAAGAGTCAAAGAGTCAAAGAGTCGCTTCGCTTCGGTCAAAAGGGGCAAAAGGGGCAAGACTGCCGAGCGACGGAATCGTTCGGAACGGTGGCTTCTTTGCGGAGAAAAACCGCCGCAGGCGGGCGCTTTTGCTTGAAGCGCGGTACGCGCTTCAAGCAGAGAGAAGTGCGGATGCAAGCACGCCGGGGAGCGCCAAGCGGCAAGGGGCGTGGCTCACGCCCCGACGAGCGTCCCAGCAGCTATGCAAGAGCGTCCCAGCCTTCGCCGA
>JBJEAG010000147.1:0-2696 GCA_051868855.1 Alloprevotella sp.
CGCTGATGCACTGTCATTTAGACCTTTCGTGACGGAACAGTGTGAATAATGCAGGCTAAAAGCGAACACAAAGCAAAGACAGATTCGCCTGCGAGTCAGTTTTTCTCAATCAAATCAGACATTTATGTCCAATCTTCTCCAAAAGCTTCACATAGACAAGTATGTGAACGTCTATGTCATTTTTGGCCTTGACATGCTTTTGTCGGTCATCTCCTCCATCTTGGCTCTTTTGGGACTATGGATGGTCTATCACAGTCGTGACTTCTACGCCCTTCCCTTCCTTCTGACGTGGCTCGGCGCCGGAGTGCTCGGTGTGGGCGTATGTTTCGTACTTCTCAAAACCTACTACGCCGTCATTCGCCACTCCAACCTCCGCGAAGTGGGTCTGCTCGTGTTGGCAGTGTTGGGAAAGGAAACCGCCATCACCGCCTCTGTGGTACTGACCCCTTTGGCAGGCATCTACTCTTTCCGCCACATCGCCGCCCTCCTCGTGCTCGACGGCCTCGTGACCGTCACCGTTTTGGTGTTGGCACGTGTATGTATGATATTGGCCTACGACCTCATCCGTCGTCGCGTGCAAGACCGCAGCAGTCTCGAAGCCGTTCTCATCTATGGCACTGACAACAAGGCCATTTCCTTCGTTCGCACCCTCCAGACCAGCAACAAATATGACGTAGTCGGTTTCCTCACCACCGGCGACCGTCACGGCAGTCATGTCATCCACGGCAAACACGTTTTCCACGTCGCCGACGAGAAAGACTTCGCCACTGTGGTCAAGTCGCGCCGCGTCAGTGCCGTCATCTTCGCCCATCGCCAAGATGCGAGAAATGAGGAAGATAAGTTGATACGCTATTGCACGCGTTACAAGGTCAAGGTGCTCTATTCTCCCTCCGTCGAAGAAGTCGTAGGCGGAAAAGTCAGCCCCGTGCCTGTGCGCGAAATAAAGATTGAGGACCTTCTCGGTCGTCCCGAGATTCGCATCTCTTTGGATGAGATTCGCGCCTCCTTCCGTGGCAAGACCGTGCTCGTCACCGGTGCTGCCGGAAGCATCGGCTCCGAGTTGTGTCGCCAACTCGCCGGCTTCGGCGTCGAGAAACTTGTGCTCTTCGACAACGCCGAGACCCCCATGCACACCTTCCGCCTCGAAATGGAAGAACGTTTCCCCGAGCTTGACTTCATCCCTGTCATCGGCGACGTCCGCATTCCTGCCCGTCTCGATTTCGTCTTCCGCACCTACCATCCCCAGGTCGTTTTCCATGCTGCCGCCTACAAACACGTGCCGCTCATGGAAGAGAACCCCTGCGAAGCCGTCTTTGTCAATGTCGCCGGCAGCCGAAACGTGGCGGACAAATGCATTGAATATGACGTCGAAAAGATGGTCATGGTTAGCACCGACAAAGCCGTGAACCCCACCAACATCATGGGTTGCACGAAGCGTTTGGCAGAAATCTACGTCCAGAGTCTCGGTCTTGCTGTCGAGAAAGGCGAGGTGAAAGGCAAGACCCGTTTCGTCACCACCCGCTTCGGTAACGTCCTGGGTTCCAACGGCTCCGTCATTCCCCGTTTCCGCGAACAGATTGCCAAGGGCGGTCCCGTCACCGTCACCCACCCCGACATCACCCGTTTCTTCATGACCATCCCCGAGGCGTGTCGTTTGGTGATGGAAGCCGCCGCCATGAGCGAGGGCAACCGCATCTTCGTCTTCGACATGGGTGCCAGCGTGAAGATAGCCCACCTCGCCGAGCGCATGATTGAGCTCGCCGGCTTCATCCCCGGTCGCGACATCCAGATTGAATACACCGGACTCCGTCCCGGCGAGAAACTCTATGAAGAAGTCCTCTCCGACCACGAGAACACCCTTCCCACCGAGCACAGTCGCATTCGCGTCGCCAAGGTTCGCGAGTACGATTATGCCGATGCCCGCCGCACCGCCGACGAGTTGGAGCAACTCTCCCGTGAGGTACGCATCCCCGACATGGTACGTCTCATGAAAGTCGCCGTTCCCGAATTCCGTTCCAAAAACTCCGTGTTTGAGAAATACGATGAGGAGCGAGACGCTGCGGAGTGAATCCTCTCCTTTCTTCAGGTTTCTCCCTCCACTGATTTCCCCTCCATTAATGTTCATTAATTGACTCATTAACTCCTCATTAATATATTCCTTCTCAGTTATGAGTATTAATGTTTCAGAATCCTTTGTTCGAATCGCTTCATCTGTATTTAGTTTATTCAGATTGTTTCACCCCCATCGCCTTACAGGCTTAGACAAAGCGATGAACGATGTGAAAGAAGGACGACTTTCTGGTCCTTTCAAAACTGCTGAAGAGTTGTTTGAGCATCTAAAAATATAGTCATTCTTGAACATTCTGTCCATTCTTCTTTTTATTCGTCTAATTAGTTAAAACGAACATCCATGTATAAAGAAAATATCGATAGAAGCGATAAGGTCTCAGAATCAGCAGTTGCTATTGACAACTATACTGCAAGGATGCCTATAAAAACTCGCGAGAATGATTTTGAGGCAATGTGGCAACGTTCACTGACCGTAGAAGAGTTCCGAAATCGTTGTGTCACAAGACTTAAAAGATTTTATGAACTTGATTCTTGAACATTCGTGTTCACGAGTTTTCCCTCCATTAATTCTCATGAATTGTCACGTTAATTGTCTCATTAATATATTCCTTCTCATTCTGCGCATT
>JBJEAG010000148.1:0-2676 GCA_051868855.1 Alloprevotella sp.
AGCGTTTTCCCGTGAGGGAGTTCAATTTGCTGATGAAGGTCTGGCAGTCGTTCCAAGACACCTGTTCCACGGGCAGGTTGTCGCCTTTGAAATAGGAGGGATTGCTACCCATCACTGCATTCCACAGTGCCTGCGTTACCTCCGTCTCGCCGATATAATAACTGCTCAACGTGACTTGGTGGGTGGGGGTCTCGTCATCCCACGGTACTGTCATCTCCGAGGTGGCGCCCATGGTGAAGGTGCCGCTTTCCACCTTAATCATTCGGAAGTTGAGATTTCCAATTGAAAACCTAAGTGTATGAATTTTCTGTTTGCTGTGCGAAAAAGTTAATCCAAATCCAATGAGTCCGATTGCCATCACCATCAATGAGATAAAGATTTCTGGCAATGATTCTAGAAATACTGTAGCTACACTTATTAGTACAATTATTAAGATGACGATTATGCCGATTATTGTATAGAGATATGTTGGTTTATCGATAAGCTTATCAATATACTCTTCCTGCTCTTGTATTTTAACCTTTGAAGTATGTTCATTCAGAACAATAGTTTCGTCGTGAGTGTTTGAGTCATAGGCTTCATTTGCTTTTTCGGCGGGTTGAGTGATAACAGGCTTTGCTTTCATAGACCGATTACCAAATTCTTGCTGACGTTTCTCCTTCTCCTCTCCTCCGGCAGAATGGACTTTGGTGTCGTCGTTTGAGTGGGAACTTGCATCGTGAACCTGTTCACTTTTCTTTCCATCCGGTTCTCCTTTCAGTCCGTCAATTAAGGTGCGAACCTGTTTCATTCTGTCCATTTTACGTCCCTTCATGGCTTGGCAGATGATGGAAATTGCTTTTTCGCTCACCCTTTTTTCGCGCAGTTTCTCGAGGGGCACACCATATTCGTTCACATCCGGTGCACTGGGAGGCGTCGTCCCCGTGAGCAAAAAGAAGAAGGTGGCGCCGAGGGCGTAGATGTCAGTTTCGGGAGTGAATGCCCCCACGCCGCCTTTCTTGTATTGTTCCATGGGAGCAAACCCCTCGCTGATGCCGAGCGGGGTGGTGCTGGTCTGGTTGCCGGTGGTGGCGTCATATTGTTTTGAAAGTCCGAAGTCAATCAGAATGGTGTCGTCAGCTTCGTTCAATACGATGTTCCCCGGCTTCACGTCCAGATGGTTCATATTCTTCTGGTGAATGAAGTCCAGCGCATCCGCCACTTGCAGGATGTAACGGGTAGCCACGGATTCGCTGAGTGCACCTTGCGCTTTCACTTTATCCTCCAATGAACCGTTGGACGCATATTCCGTGACATAGTATGACGTATTGTTTTCGTCGAACACGTCAATGATGCGCACGATGTGAGGATGGTTGAATTTCGCGATGTGTCGTGCCTCTTTGAGAAATTTTTCTTGGAACTTTTTGACGGTGTCACGGCTTCCCTCCGTTCCCATGGTGACGTGGTGCGTGTTCGAGTCGCGTTCGCAGAATTCCTTCATGAAGAACTCTTTGATGACGACTCGTCTTTCCAGTCCGGTTTGGATGGCGAGGTAGGTGATTCCGAACCCGCCTTGTCCGAGTTTCTTGACGATTCTGTATTTCCCACCTTGCAGGGTGGAGTTAGGGAGTAAGTGTTGCATGGATGATATATGGAGTGATGCTTAAATTTTGACAGTCCGACGGAACGTTTTAAGGAACAGACACTATTTCTTATAAGTCGTAATCCTTCTTTACATTCTCAACTTATCTTTGTGCGGTGAGACACCGCACCTCCTTACCCATCTTTACTGGCGGTCTCGCCGCCTTATTCGGAGAGGGCGAGGCGCAAGCCAAGGGAGGCGTCCGAGAAGCTGGGCCTGATGTCGGCCCGCTCCGAGGAACGGCAGCTCCTGGGAGAGTTGTACCAGCTGCCACCGCGGTTCACGCGGTTAGACCCACTATTTTCTTCTTCAAAGCAAGGATCTGTTTGGGCAAAACTACTGTAGGCATTATTTTGATCCTGACACCATTCCCTGACGTTTCCCGTCATGTCATAGATGCCGAGTTCGTTGGGCTGTTTGGTTTTCACGGGGTACGTCTTGTTCCCGCTGTTGTCTTTATACCATGCCACGTCATCAATACGGCTGCTGCCGCTGTATTGCGTGTGGCGGCTTAGGTTGCCGCCGCGGGCAGCAAATTCCCATTCGGCTTCGGTGGGGAGACGGAAGCGTTTGCCCGTGAGGTCATACAACTTGTCGATGAAGGTTTGGCAGTCGTCCCATGATACCTGCTCCACGGGCAGGTTGTCGCCTTTGAAGTTGGACGGATTGCTTCCCATCACCGCCTTCCACAGTGCTTGCGTCACCTCCGTCTCGCCGATATAATAACTGCTCAACGTGACTTGGTGAGTGGGTTTCTCGTCATCGTATGGATTCTCCATCTCCGAGGTGCTCCCCATGGTGAAGGTGCCGCCGGAGACATATTTCATGCGATAGGAGACGTTACCCACACGCAGCACCTCGTTCTCATAGGTGGCGGTGACGCGGGGTTTTGGCTTTGGCGTTGGCTTTGGCGTTTGCTTTTGTTTTGGCTTTTCTTGCTGTGGTTTCGGATGCTTGCCTTTGTAGGGACATTGTGAAATTGCCTTACGACAACTTCTGCAAATCGTTCCTTGCCCCATGCTGCCGAGCACGGAGAGGCAGAAGAAGAAAAGGAG
>JBJEAG010000149.1:0-2659 GCA_051868855.1 Alloprevotella sp.
TTGGGAGCAAACCTCCCACGCTTTGGGAGAAGTCTCACGCAGAATCCGCAGAATGAGAAGGATTTTTGAACACGAATCACACGAATTGAACGAATATCCACGAATAGATTCAGAAATTATTCTCACGCAGAATATTTGTTTGAAACATTAATGCTCATTAATTGGTCCGTTAAATGGGCATTAATTTATAAGTGTCTCACGCAGAATGAGAAGGAAGCTATTAATGAGGAATTAATGAGACAATTTATGAACATTAATGGAGGGGAAGCTTTTTGAACACGAATGACACGAATTGAACGAATGACGCGGAGAGCGGTGTGTCATAATAGCCAATCTGCTGCGTTGCTATCGGATTCGGGCTTGGTCATGTACTTCAGTACACTCCCTGCGCCCTCAACCTCAGCGCCTTGCATCTTAGTCATTCTGACGCACCGCCGAGGGTGAAGCCAAAATCTGCATTTTGACACGCCCTCATGTGCTGTCACTACAACGTTTCAGTCAGTCGGAACGGATTGGGGTAGAACAAGCGGACGTAGGTGAAATCATGAGGGAGCTTGTTGAACATGATGAATGTTTCTTGCTCCGTGGCGGGACGAAGAAATGTTTCGAGGGAACGAGATGTGGAATCCTTGCTGTCGTCGCTTCTTTTTTTGAGACGAACGGAGAACAAAGCTATCTTTCGTGTCGCGGAATCTATTCTGTCTGCAATCTCTTTTGATTTACACAACCTGTTTATTGTGAACTCCAATTGGAGAAAGGACTTTCCTTCTTTGCCTCCGGGTTCATCTTTTTCTCTGAACTGTGAGAGGCTTTCTTTTCTGAGGTGACTCAGCTCGTTGAGTATGATGTAATCCTGATGGTCAGCAGGTGCCAAGATGAAGTCGCACTTTTTTCCTTGTCCTGCTTTCACGCTTTGGGTGAAGAGATTGACAAAATGTTCAAAGTCAATGATTTCAACTCTTTCTGCATTCGGATTGCTGAAGCATGCTACGCCTTCTCCGTCGGTTTGAAGTATGGTGACGGCTTTGTCGCGTATCTCAAAGACCTCCACCTGGGTTTCTTCAACGCGCATGGCATAATTTGCCTTCCACTTTACGTTATATGCTTGCGGATATGCTTTTTGCAGGAGTTCACTGAAGCGCATCGTTGATGGGGAGTGCTAGTTATTTTATAGGGATGCTCTTGGAGCGAGAGCATGCAGCTGGATTTATTGTTCTCGCTTAAGCGAGAGATACTCTTCATAGATTTGCTGCATGGGTTCTGACAGGGTGTAGGTGTCAATGATGTCGAGATTGTTTTCGTCCTTTCCCATCAAGGGCTGCAGCGTGCCTTCAACGACTCGATAGACTGCGATGTCTTTTTCGGTCAGTTTGACGTTAGAATCGTTCCCTGCGTCTGTTGGCTGCTGACCTCTTTGCAGAAGCAGGTTGGCATAGTTCACAATGTAGGGACTGTGGGTTGCCAACATGATGTTCATCTGAATGTCATTCGTTTGTGCCGCGTTCATGTCGCGAAGCAAATGGTCCATCAGAAGCATCTGAGCGTAGGGATAGAGGCTTAGTTCGGGCTCTTCCACGTGGATGAATATATACTTGGGCAGATTCGTGAGTTCCACTTTTGGCTGGAACTTGGAAAGGAGGTCCGCATCGTAGAGATAACTGAGCACAGAACGCCGCAAAGCTGATTTGAAATCAAAATGGTGGGCAAAATATTGCGTGATGGCTACAAGCGGAGTGGATGTTTGCACACCAGAGGAAGCTGTTCTCAACTCAATGGGAGTGTAGGATTGGACAGTGTCTGTGATGGTATATTTCTTCTTACCTCCCACTTTTTTTACTTGTAACTTCATGTTGAGATAGTCCAGGTCCAAGTGTTCAATGTGGTTGGTGGCATCCTCGAAATCTTGATAGGTCTCATGGAAATAGAAACCCAACGAAGCCCCTCGGTTGGAAGCGACTTTGGCTGCCCAGGTGGGAATTATGTTTCTGTTTTCCGACACAAAACTGCCCTTTATATATACCAAGTCCTCGCTTCTCATGTTTTTGGGCATCTGTAATTTACCGTTTTTGTAGAGGAGCGTGTAGTCGGTGTCGCCAAAGGAGATGGTATAGCAAATCTCACTTTCTGCTCTTACACATTGTTCAAGAGCATTGGTTCTAAAATAGTCATTCAGTCGAATGCGGAAGGGGGAGCGGTCTATCTGAGAGGATTTCAGATAGAAGCGTATGTTGAGCATCTTGAAAATATAGCGCATGAGTGCAACTACTTTCAAAATGGTGCTTTTTCCACTCCCGGATTCGCCAATCAGGATGGTGAGTGGGCAGAGTTTATCCAAACGAGCCTCGGTGATGGGACCGAAATTCCGGATGACGATGGATTCTTTCATGGAACAGAATGAAGGGTTTGTTTGAACACGAATCACACGGATTGAACGAATGATTTTGTCTCACGCAGAATATTTGTTTGAAACATTAATGCTCATTAATTGGTCCGTTAAATGGGCATTAATTTATAAGTGTCTCACGCAGAATGAGAAGGAAGCTATTAATGAGGAATTAATGAGACAATTTATGAACATTAATGGAGGGGAAGCTTTTTGAACACGAATGTGCATGAATGGACATGAATTGATTCATAAATTGTTTATGATTCCGTCCCA
>JBJEAG010000150.1:0-2651 GCA_051868855.1 Alloprevotella sp.
AACTCCCAAAGCGTGGGAGGAAAACTCCCAAGGCGTGGGAGGAAGACTCCCAAGGCGTGGGAAGAAAACTCCCAAGGCGTGGGAGGAAGACTCCCAAAGGGGTTGGGAGTTCGACTCCCAAGGGGGTTGGGAGTTTTAGTGTCGTGTTTCTCTGTTTCGACGCCGGTATTTTCAGTACCAAAGCTTGGTACTGCGAGTACCAAAGCGTGGCACGCAAAAAGTCGTTAGCGTGAATCGCCGGAGTCTGACTCCGTGTTGAAATTTTCGCACAAAAAAATCGGCAACGTTGAATTGCCGATTCCATAGTCTTTGATTTCAAAATGTCAGTCTTTCGCGCGGAACGCCATGCACTCAACTTCAATCAGCCACTCGGGGCGGCAGACGCGCGCTTCGGTGATAAGGCAGGGCAGGCCAGGAAAGCGAAGGCAAAGATATTGCTGCACCTGGGGATAGTCGGCGACGTCGCGGAGATATACTATTATATATTGTATGTCACTCAACGCCGCGCCCGTGGAATCCAGAAGTTTCTCGATGTTGAGGAAAAGACGCCCGGTCTGGGTGAGCACATCGCCGCGATGCACGCACTGACCGTCTTTGTCAATGCTCGCCGTGCCGGAGACAAGGTAAAGGCTGCCGGAAGGGAGGTCAAGACGGGTGCCACGCTCGAAAGCCACGCCATACTCATGCGTAGGGTTCAGATACTCCAATGCCTGCATATATTTCACCTGCTCTCCTTTCAGTCCCTTCACCGAAAAGAAGTCAGCGGCGACAAGGCTGTTGGGATTTGCGGTGGCTCCGCCGATGCCGGTCGAAGCAATGAAATGGGTGGCGGGCGTCAAGCCTTGCTTCTCGAAAACGTGGTTGCGTGCTGCCACAACGCCGGCATAGTTTCTGTCCACGTCGCGAACATAAATCCAAGTGCGCTGACAGTGGTTCTTGAGGTTCATGCCGCAAGCATCGAGCGTTTCGATGTGCTTCCTGAACGCTTGTTCCATCTGCAGTTCCGCGGACGCCGTCGCTGCAGATTCTGCTGTCGGGCGCACGCTTTGCACGACGTAGGTCAAGCCTTCTGCTTCGATTTGTGCGCACTGCCCCTCGGGGGTCTCGATGATTTCGCGCCACAAAGCGGGTTCGGGCAGCAGCCAGAGCAGGAGGGCGACTTTGACGCCGGGATGGAGAGGCGGTTGTTCCACCGTGCTTGCCACGCCGCTCGCACGCAACAGTTCGAAGAGGCGATGTGACTCCAGCGCCGCCTTTTGGTTGGAAGCGTCGGACAGATAGAACCGTGCCTGGAGCAGCCTTTCGAGTGTGCCGACGTCTTTCTTCAACAAATTCTCGAACTGAAGAAGAAGGTCGTCACACTGACCGAGAAAACTTCCCTGCGTGCGGGGCAACAAGATGTGAAAGCAATGAGACTTTTTCATTGATTCGCCAAACGTTTTGCGAGTGCTATATATATTAATAATGTGTGGTGACTTACGGACACGCGATGCCCTGTCCGGTTTTTCTTTCGTTCATGAGCGCGACGAGACGGTGGAGGAACGCGTCGTTTTTGAGTCCCCAAACGGGAGCGATGACCTGTCCCGGCGGCGCTTGCGAAACGAAACGCTCGACGGCAATTTCGGGTGAGAGATGTTCGAGGAAACTCACGACGCCTTCGGCGTAGGTTTCGGGCGTCAGTATCGGGAACTGTTCGGGATTTTCGGCGAACTCTGCGGCAAAGACAGAGCCTTTGAGAATCTGAAGCTGATGAAGTTTGACGACATCCACCCGCCGTTCGTTCATGACTTTGGCAGTGCGGGCGCAGACGTCAGACGGCTCGCCGGGGAGTCCGAAGATGAGGTGGGCGCAGACGGGAATGTCACGGCTTTTCAGGCGTTCGATGCTGCTTTTCGCTGCTTCCGCATCGTGTCCCCGCCCCACCCTTTTCAGCACGTGGTCAAAAACCGACTCCACTCCGAGTTCAACAAGCACGAAGGTTTCTTCCGCCAGCCGGCTCAGTGCGTCGAGCCATTCCTCGCCGAGACAGTCGGGGCGCGTGGCAACGACAACGCCTTTGACATCTGCCACTTCGAGCGCCTCGCGGAAACGCGGGAGAATCTCGCCGACCGTTCCGTGGGTGTTCGTTCCGTTCTGGAAATAGGCAACGTAGGTCACGTCCGCCCCTTTGTTTCGCCGGGCGAAGAAGCGTTTCCCTTCTTCCAAGCGCTGCGCCACGGTGGTGGCATCGGCAGAGGAGAAGCGGGGCACGAAACTGCTCCGGTTGCAATAGGCGCAGCCGCCTCGGCTGATGCTTCCGTCCCTCACCGGACAGGAGAGTCCGAGATCAAGCGGAATCTTCTGCACTTTCCCGACGAAGTGACGCGAAAGAAAGGAAGAATAGGGGGTGTACGGGAGCATCGTTCTGAACGTAAAAGCGCTGCAAAAGTAATCAAACTTTTTGGAACTTCCACTCTGCTCGCGCCAACGCTCACAAAATCAGCACGAGACGGAACGAAAGAAAGACATAACGAAAGAAAATGTGAAATATTTTTGCACGATGAATGTTTTTTTCTACTTTTGCCTCGTCAAGGAGAACGTTTCTCCGCTTTTCATCTTGATGACAAACGGCAAAGGGCAATGTGCTCGCGCCTGCCGTCCGCTTCATTTTC
>JBJEAG010000151.1:0-2649 GCA_051868855.1 Alloprevotella sp.
AGGTGCTGCCAGTTAGGCCTTGCAGTAGGAACGAGTATGAATAATGCAGGTTAATTCCGTAGATTGTAACCCCTCTTCGCCGGGCGAGGCTCAGCAGTCAGGGTCGGGAGTGATGAGTTTGTAGCCCTTGCCGTGGATGTTGATGATTTCCACGCTGTCGTCAGCCTTGAGGTGTTTGCGCAGTTTGGTGATATAGACATCCATGGAGCGCGCGTTGAAATAGTTGTCATCAATCCAAATGGTCTTCAGTGCGAAGTCGCGCTGCAGCACTTCGTTGGCGTGGGCGCAGAGCAGACCGAGGAGTTCGCTTTCCTTGGTGGTGAGTTTCGTTTGCGATTCTCCGCGAGAAAGAATCTGCTTCTGCGTGTCGAAGGTGAAGGAGCCAATCTTGTAGTGCAGACGGTGGCGGTTCTTCTTTCCTCTGACGCGGCGCAGGATGGCTTCGATGCGGAAGGTGAGTTCCTCCATGGAGAAGGGCTTGGTCAGATAGTCGTCAGCGCCGATGCGGAAGCCTTCGAGAATGTCGTCCTTGAGCGTCTTGGCGGTGAGGAAGATGATGGGCATTTCCTCAGAGGTCTGACGGATGTCTTTGGCAAGGCTGAAACCGTCCTTCTTCGGCATCATGACGTCGAGAACGCAGAGGTCAAATTTGTTCAGCGTGAAGGCGCGATAGCCGGCTTCGCCGTCGGGGCAGAGTTCTGTGTCATAGCCTTTTGCTTGAAGATATTCGCGAAGCAGCATGCCGAGGTTTTCGTCGTCTTCGCAAAGGAGGATGCGCATTTTGTTTTCAGTCGTTTCCATAGTTTCAAGAGGTTTGTGTGTGAATATTTTGTTGATTTTTATTTTCTTCGTTTTCGCTTCTTCTTTCATTCTCTGTTTCACGCGATGAGCGGGAGGGAGATGATGAAGCGAGTGCCGCGCCCGAGGGTGCTTTCGGCGTGGATGGTGCCTCCGTGAGCCTGGACGATGTTGCGAACGTAGGCAAGTCCGAGTCCGAAGCCTTTGACGTCGTGGCGGTTGCCGGTGTGGACGCGATAGAACTTTTCAAATATTTTCTTCAGGTCCTCTTTTCGGATACCGATTCCGTTGTCTTCAATTTTGATGAGCAGGTGGTTGCCCTCGTCCTTCGTGGAGACGGAAAGTTGGAGTTGTTTGTCGGGTGACTTATATTTCACCGCATTGTCCATGAGGTTGAAGATGACGTTGGTGAAGTGCATTTCATCGACAAAGACCTCGGCGTTGTCGGCTTGCAGGTCGGTGGTGAGGTGTCCGCCGTCGGCTTCGACTTTGAGACGGAAGGTGTTGGCGATGTCTTCGATGAGCGCGTTGGCGTTGAGTTCTTTCTGTTTGAAAGTGGCGGCTTTCCGGTCGAACATCGACATTTGCAGCACCTTCTCCACCTGAAAGCGCAGGCGTTTCGTTTCATCGACGATGATACCGGAGATGTGATTGAACATGGCTTCGCTCTTTGTCACGGACGGGTCTCGGAGCATCTGCGCGGCGAGTGAGATGGTCGAAATCGGCGTTTTGAACTCGTGGGTCATGTTGTTGATGAAGTCGTTCTTGATTTCTGTCAGCCTTTTCTGCCGGAAGATGGTCCAGATGGTGAAGATGAAAATGAGGAGGAGCAGGAAGGTGAAGAAAATCGCGGGCGTCATGAAGCGCACGGAGGAGAGCAGATAGCGCCGCATCTCGGGGAAGTGGATGTAGAGCAGTCCGGTTTGTGCGGGCGGATCGTTGGGGAAGAGGAGTTGCCGGAAAACTTGGCTGTTGCCGGCTTCCACATAGTCGGGGCAGCGATAGATGACGCTGTCGTCGGAGGTGGTGACGTAAAAATGATAGTCAATGGAGATTCCGTTGCTTCTCAGTTGGTGGCGCAGGTCGCTGTCGAACTGTCGGAAGTCGATTCGTTCGGCGAGCGGGGTGTCGCTTCCTTGATAGAGGATGGCGGAGATGACGTCGTTCAGTTGGTCTTGTTTGGAGATTTTCTGTCGCAGCGTGTCCGCCAGAGCCTCGTCGGTGGCGTCGGGATTGTTGAGTCGGTTGAGGAAATAGTCCTTTGTGAGCGAGGGTAGAGTGGTGTGTGCGGCAGTTTGGTCATGGGAGGCAGTGGCGCGTGAGGTGCTGTCAGTGTCGGGGAGTAGGCTCTCCTCGAGACTTTTTCGTGTTTCGCGCATTTCCAGAATACGTGCGGCTTGATAGAGGCTGCGTGTCACGGACTCGTCGAATTGTTCTCGGCGCATGGCAATCACTTCCTCAAAATATTTTGCTTGGAGGAAGAGCAGTGTGGCGAAGGTGAAGCCAACCAAAGCGGCGATGACCCAAATCGTGGACTTTTTCATAAGCGCAAAATTAAGCCGCCTGCCGGAGGCGGCGACGTCGCTTTGTTTGAATTTTAAGATGAGAGACAAAAAATTAACATTCCTCTCCACATGTACTTAACAAAAGCACAAGTAAGTCCCTCTGAGTTAGCTCGCTTTGTGTGGTAAATATATAAAAGTTGCTGTGCGGGTGAAGAGCAGTCTTATTTGCAAATAATTGCTGTCCCGAAAAATTTCTAGATTGCGTTAGTCTGGAAGTGAGTGTTTTAAGTATTTTACAAACATATCAGTTTCATGTTTTACACCTGCTAAACTTGTTTCACCACTA
>JBJEAG010000152.1:0-2639 GCA_051868855.1 Alloprevotella sp.
GCAATACTATGAGTAACCGAGGGCAACGCCCTCGGACAGTGGACGAAGAGGGAGTTATAGCCTGGAGGGCTGTACGCCCGAGAAGTTGAGTTCTGCGGCGATGTCATCCTCGCGGGCGTACAGCCCTCCAGGCTGGAATTGAGGATTGTTCGCTGTCCGGGGGCGTTGCCCCCGGCGTTGCCCCCGGCGTTGCCCCCGGCGTTGCCCCCGGTTACTCAAAGTACAGCCTTCCAGGCTGATTTGTTTTGCTATGCAACAGGCAACGTTTAACATCTAAATCACTGCTTTTACTTGTCGTTTCGTCTTTTAAACGCATTGCAAGTTTATACTTCCATGAACTTGCGATACTTGAATTAATGAGATATTAATGAAGCAATTAATGAGCATTAATGGAGGAAAAATGGAGGAAAAATAAAGGAGGAAAAGACGGCGAGTGCTCCTTAGTTTATCTTATACTCAATGCCCTCATTCTCTTTGACGAAGTCGAGGACGCTGCGGTTGATGTTCATTCGGCAGTTGGCGCTGCGGAGGAGCAGACGTTTCTCGGCATCCACACCGTTCACGCAGAAATAGACCTCGGTGCTGCCCGGATTCTCGAGAATCACGCCAATCAGGTCGTTGACGATGGACTCCTCGACCGAGGCGAGGGTGAGGAAGAAGGTGATGGACTTGATGCGCTCCTCCTTCACATCTGCCAAGAGTTCGATGCGCCCGAGGCGGAGGTCATATTCTCCCTCCTTGAAGCGGCGCGGTTCGACGCGGGCACTGATGAAGAAGGAGTTGCCTTCGGTGAAATAGCTTGCCTGACGGAGCCACTCCTCGCCGAAGAGGGCAATCTCCCCCACTCCGCTATAGTCCTCCATGCGCACAATGCCGTAGGGTTTGCCGCCTCCCGTGAAGCCGGTGCGCACGCCGGTGACGATGCCGCCAAAGGTGATGTCGCGACGCGCCAGCTTTTCCTTGTCTTCGAGTTCCACCATGCGGGTGGTGCAGAGGTGGTCGAGAACGATGCGATAGGCATCAAGCGGGTGACCCGAGATGTAGATGCCAATCAGTTCGCGCTCCCGGTTCAGACGTTCGAGGTCGCTCCAGCGCGCCACGTTGGCAGGCGGTTGCGGCTTGGCGATTTCCACCATTTCGGAGGGACCGAAGAGTGAGTTGGCGCTGGTCGCCTTGTCCATCTGATAGTTTCCGCCGTAGCGCACAAGGGCATCGAGGAAGATTTCTCCCTTTTCGTCGGGCACGACATACTGCTCGCGACTGATTTTGGGGAAGCAGTCAAAAGCACCGGCGACGGCGAGACCTTCAAGGTTCTTGCGGGTGCAGACCGTGAGATTCACACGCTCAACGAGGTCATAGATGCTCTCGTAGGGACCGTGGGCGTCGCGTTCGCGAATGATTTCTTCAACGGCGGCTTCCCCAACGCCTTTGATGGCAGCCATGCCGAAGCGGATGTCGCCGTTGTGAATCACACTGAACTTTTTGTAACTCTCATTGATGTCCGGACCGAGGGTGCGGATGCCCATGGTCTTGCACTCATCCATGAGTTTGGCGACGGTGGAAATGTCCGAGATGCTTCGGCTCATGACACCCGCCATGTACTGCGACGGATAGTTTGCCTTAAGATAGGCTGTCTGATAAGCCACCCAAGAGTAGCACGTGGCGTGGCTCTTGTTGAAGGCGTAGGAAGCAAAGGCACGCCAGTCCTCCCATATCTTCTCCAAAATCTTCGGGTCGTGGCCGTTGGCTTTTCCGCCCTCGATGAATTTGGGGTACATGTGGTTCAGCTTCTCGATGAGTTTCTTACCCATCGCCTTTCGGAGGGCGTCGCTCTCGCCGCGGGTGAAGTTGGCAATTTCGCGGGAGAGAAGCATGACCTGCTCCTGATAGACCGTGATGCCGTAGGTGTCCTTCAGATATTTCTCCATGCACGGCAGGTCATAGACAATCGGTTCCTCGCCGTGTTTTCGGGCAATGAACTGCGGGATATACTGCATCGGACCGGGACGATAGAGGGCATTCATGGCGATGAGGTCCTCGAAGGTCGTGGGGCGCAGGTCGCGGAGATAGCGCTGCATGCCCGTCGATTCAAACTGGAAAGTTCCGATGGTGCGACCTTCTTGATAGAGCGCGTAGGTCGCCGGGTCGTCAATGCTGATTTGGTCAATGTCGAGTTCGATGCCGAGGGAGAGACGGATGTTTTCGACCGTTTCTTTGATGATGGAGAGCGTTTTGAGCCCGAGGAAGTCCATCTTGATGAGTCCGGTCTCTTCGATGACGCGCCCTTCGTATTGCGTGCAGTGGAGCATCTCCCCCGTTTCCTTGTCGTGGGCGATGGAGACGGGTACCCAGTCGCTGATGGGGTCGCGGCAGATGATGAAGCCGCAGGCATGGACACCCGTGTTGCGGACGTTGCCTTCGAGCATCTTGGCATAGCGAATCGTGTCGTGAATCAGCGGGTCGGGCGATGCCTCCGCCTCTCTCAGTTCGGGGATGGCGGCGATGGCATTGGGGAGATTCAGTTTGGGCACCTTGCCGTCCTTGCCCTCCGGGAGTTTGTCGGGGATGAGTTTGCAGAGTTTCATCGTGTAGTCTCGCGGCAGTTTCTGCACACGTGCCACATCGCGGAGGGCGAGTTT
>JBJEAG010000153.1:0-2625 GCA_051868855.1 Alloprevotella sp.
CGCTGATGCATTGCCATTTAGACCTTTCGTGACGGAACAGTGTGAATAATGCAGGTTAAACTTCTGAGGAAAAGCCACTTCCTCAAAGTCACGACAAACGCGTCGTTTTGGGAAATTCTCAAAACGACGCGTTTCTTGCAGAATGGGACGGAATGAAAAGATTTTTTGAACACGAATCACACGGATAAAACGAACTCCGCACCGACTTTTTGACTTCTATAGAACACGGATTACACGGATTGAACGAATAAAAAGAATTATTGCTGTCCGGTAAAAGTTTTTTCAGCCGGATGGAGAGTGCTGTAAGCACTCTCCATCCGGTCAAGGGGGGGCTTCCGCAAACACCAACGAATTCAAACCATTATGACCGTTTACCGGACAGCAATAAAAAAGAATGTACAATTTGAACACTCCCACGCCTTGGGAGGTTTGCTCCCACGCCTTGGGAGGTTTGCTCCCACGCCTTGGGAGTTTGAATCCCAACCCCTCTGGGAGTTTTTGTGTCGTGTTTTTCAGTACCAAAGCGCTGGTATCAAAAGTTGCGTTCGCAAACTGTTGAAGTCATGATAAGTCGGTTTGATTGTCCTATTTGTCCCTTTCTGAAGAACAAAAAGACCGTGCAAAGGGACAAATGCCTAATTTTGCCACTCAAACCTAAAGACATAATCTATGTTTCGACGCTCATCCCGCCTTCGCTCCCAAGCGAACGTACTCATAAAACTTCTGCTCCCCTCCCTCCTGCTATGGGCGGCACTGCCTGCTTTCTCGCAACCGCTCTCGCTCTCGCTCGACAGTTGCAAGCAACTTGCCGCAAGCCACAACCGACGCATGGCAATGGAAGAGGCGGCAGCCGAAAAAGCGGAGCACGACTACCGCACCGCACGCACAAACTATCTGCCCAAAGTTTCTGTCCTCGCCTCCTACATGCACATCGGCGATGAGGTTTCCCTGCTCTCCGACGCACAGAAGCAGTCGCTGGGAAGCCTGGGCACACAACTCACGTCCGGCTTCTCCTCGCAAGTGGCAAATCTCATTGCCACGCACCCCGAGTTGGCGGGACTGGCGGGAGGACTGCAAGCGGCGGCGGGCAATCTCGCCACGGCAGGTAACGCGCTGGGCGGCGGACTCGCCAATGCACTCCGAACCGACACGCGAAACGTGACGGCAGCGGCAATCCTCCTGACGCAGCCGCTCTTCAAGGGCGGAAAAATAAAAGCGTGGGACCGCATCACCGACGAGGCACGACAAGTGGCACGCGAACGACAAAGACTGACGCGACAGGAGGTGTGGCTCGAGGTGGAGCAGGCATACTGGCAGGTGGTCTCGCTACGCCACAAGCAGAAACTGGCGCTCGCCTTCCGCGACATGCTCGCCCACACCGACAGCGACATGACGAAGATGGTGGCTGAGGGCGTGGCGACGAAGAGCGACGCGCTCTCCGTGGCAGTGAAACTGAACGAAGCGGACATGACGGTGACAAAGGTGGAGGACGGACTGACGCTCTCCAAGATGCTGCTCTGCCGACTCTGCGGACTGCCCTTGAACACGGACATCATGCCGTCCGACGACCCGGAAGAAATCCCGACGCCCACGCCGACGGACTTTCTCTCCCGCCCGGAACTCAACCAGTTGGAGTCGGCTTGGAAAATACAGAAAGAGAAAGTGAAGGTCGTGCGCTCCGACTTCCTCCCGCAAATGGCGCTGATGGGAGGCTATGCCGTGACGAACCCTCACGTGCTGAACGGCTTCGAGCGTCAGTTTGCCGGCACCTGGGCGGTGGGCGTCACCCTCAAAGTGCCCGTCTGGAACTGGGGAGAAGGGAAACACAAGATTCGTGCCGCCCGCGCCGAAGCAACGATGGCACAGTTGAAACTGGAGGATGTCCGCGAAGCGGTGGAGTTGGAACAGGCGCAGGCTTCCTTCCGTGTCACCGAAGCAGACCGACGCTTTGAACTGGCGAAGAAACACATGGAGGCGGCTGACGAGAACCTTCGCACCGCACAACTCGGACACCGCGAAGGGGTCATCACAACGCAAAACCTGCTGGCGGCACACACCGCCTGGCTCTCCGCCCACAGCGAACGAATCGATGCACTCATCGACCGTCACCTCAGCCGTGCCGTGCTCCACAAAGCAAAGGGAGGAGAGTAAAGAAGAAAAGAACTTATAATCCTATATTCTAACAAGATATATAAATCTGCTAAAGCATTCATTTATCTCTCTTTCATCGCATTCTATATTGAAAACCTACTAAAAGCGGTGCTTTAGGCACTCCTATAAAATATGTCAAGAAAAACACCAGATTTCCTGCTTTCCGCCGCCGTTTTGGGCGGTGTGACATTGCTGGTCGTGGCAGGCGGCATCTATTCTTTTCGCGAACAACCGGAAACCGTGCAGGGCATGGTGGAGGTGACGGACTATCGTGTGTCGGGCAAGGTGCCCGGAAGAATCTCCCGCCTCTTCGTCAAAGAGGGTGACCTCGTGGCGGAGGGCGACACGGTGGCACTGCTGGAGGCGCCCGAAGTGGAGGCGAAAATGCAACAGGCAGAGGCTGCCGCCTCGGCTGCAGACGCGATGAGCCGCAAAGCCAACCGCGGCGCACGACAAGAACAGATTCAGGCTGCC
>JBJEAG010000154.1:0-12060 GCA_051868855.1 Alloprevotella sp.
GACAACGCAGGGCATGGTATTTAGTGTTTTTGCGGCTGATGCGTTTTCCCTGGGCGTCCGAGAGCGACGAAACGGCGTGCAGAAGCGACAAGTCGGCGTCCGAGAGCGACAAGTCGACGTCCGAGAATGAAGAATCCCAAGACAGGAATTACAATCTCCCCGAAAAAACACGACAACTCTTTGCGCTCTGTGCGCTTTCCACTACTTTTGCACAACAAATCGAAAAATTGTTCACAATGAAAATCTTACTGCTTGGCAGCGGAGGGCGAGAACATGCCCTCGCTTGGAAAATCTCTCAAAGCCCAAAGGTCGAAAAACTCTTCGTTGCGCCCGGAAACGCCGGAACGGCGGAAGTGGCGGAGAACGTGCCTATACCGGCAAAAAACTTCGATTCCATCGCAGATTTCGTGTTGGAGAAAGGCGTTGACATGGTCGTGGTCGGACCGGAAGACCCGCTGGTCGGCGGCATCGCCGACTTCTTCCGCTCTCGCGAGGACTTGAACCAAATTCCCGTCATCGGTCCCTCCGCAGCGGGCGCTCAACTGGAAGGTTCCAAGGACTTTGCCAAACAGTTCATGCAACGTCACTCCATTCCCACCGCTGCCTACGCCACTTTCAACGGCACGCAGGTGGAGGAAGGCTGTCGTTTCCTTGCCACGCTCCAACCGCCCTACGTCTTGAAAGCCGACGGGCTCTGCGCCGGAAAGGGCGTGCTGATTCTCCCGACGCTCGAAGAGGCGCAAACGGAACTCCGCTCCATGCTGGGCGGTAAGTTTGGAAACGCCTCCGCTCGCGTCGTCATCGAAGAATTTCTCAGCGGAATCGAATGCTCCATGTTTGTCTTGACCGACGGCGAACACTATGCCATTCTCCCCGAAGCCAAGGACTACAAACGCATCGGCGAGGGCGACACCGGACTCAACACGGGCGGCATGGGCAGTGTTTCGCCCGTTCCCTTCGCCACGGCGGAATGGAAGAAGAAGGTGGAAGACGAAATCATCCGTCCGACCGTCGAGGGGCTGCGCAAGGAGGGAATCGACTACAAGGGTTTCATCTTCTTCGGGCTCATAAACTGCGACGGACAGCCGAAGGTGATTGAATATAACTGCCGGATGGGAGACCCGGAAACGGAAACCGTGATGCTTCGTCTGAAAAGCGACATCGTGGATTTGTTTGAAGGAGTGGCGAAGGGCGACCTTGACCGCCGCACGGTGGAGTTCGACGAACGCGCTGCCGTCTGCGTCATGCTCGTCTCCGGCGGCTACCCCGAAGCCTACGACAAGGGATTCCCGATTTCCGGCTTGGACAAAGTGACCGACAGTGTGGTCTTCCACGCCGGCACCGCCTTGAAAGACGGACGCGTGGTCACCTCCGGCGGACGCGTCATTGCCGTCTCGTCCTACGGTCGCGACAAACAGGAGGCACTCGCAAAGTCCATGAACGGCGCTGCAGCCATTGATTTCGAGAAGAAATACTTCCGTCGTGACATCGGTCAAGACCTTTAAAAATTCCCGCATTCACCGCAAGAGAGAGGGCAGGTTCCTTCTCTTTTGCGCTTTTCATTTTGTCTCTTTCATCTCCATCTCGTCGCCTTGTATCGCCATTCTTTCCGCAACACCGTAGTCTCCGGTTCCTTCACCCTGCCCGTCATGTTTCTGCTGACGGCAGTGTGCTGGATGCTCCCCGACGTTTCCTCGCTCGAGCGTTGGGGCGGACTGGCACTGACGGCGGTGACCGCCTATCTTCTCATGGAGATGAACACGCGTTTCTCGCTCTTGCGGGTTCGTTCGCGGTTGGTGAGCACGTCTTTCCTTTTCCTCATGCTCATCCACCCCTCGCTGCAGACGCTCGACGTGCAGATGCTGCAGCCGCTCTGCTTGGTCGTGGTCTACTTCATGCTCTTCTCGACCTATCAGCAGTATCGCAGCGAGGGCTATGTCTTCCACGCCTTCCTCTTTCTCGGCATCGGCAGCCTGTTCTTCCCGTTCATTCTCTTCTTGATTCCCGTCTATTGGATAGGGATGCTCTTCTTCCTTCGCAGTCTCACCTTCCGCAATCTCTTGGCGGGACTCTTGGGCTTGTTGATGCCCTATTGGTTCTACGTGGCTTACGCCGTGTGGGAAAACCGTCTTGACTCGCTGCCCGAGACGCTGCTCTCGCACTTCTCGTTCCGCCTGCCGGACTTCGAGTTGCTGACGACGGGTGAACTGGTGAGCGGCGCCGTGCTGACGTTCTTCGCCCTCTGCGCCCTCGTTCACCTCTTCCACACCGCCTATAATGACAAGATAAAGACCCGAATGCTCTTCTACACGGTGGTGACCGTACAGATTCTTCTCACCATCGCGCTTTGGCTCGTTCCTTCTGAGTTTTCAACGATTTTCCGCCTTTTCATCGTGAATTCCGCCCTCCTCATGGCGCACTACTATGCCACCGGAAACGGGCGCTTCTTTGACGCTTGGTTCAACATCTGCCTGTTGCTGCTCGGCGGCTTAGGCATCTACCAGCACTTCCTGCTCTGAAACCTCATATCTTCTCCTTAAACGTTTAATTCCTCACCCACTTTGGAAGAGTTTGTTCAAATCCTCATTCGTCACGGCGACGTCGGCATGTTTGTCGCCGCCTTTCTGGCGGGCAGTTTCTTCCCGTTCAGCAGCGAAGTCGTCATGGTGGGCATGCTCGCAGCAGGCTGCGACCCGGACGACCTGCTCCTCTGGGGAACGGCGGGGAACACGCTGGGCTCGCTCTTCAACTACTGCGTCGGCTCTTTGGGACGCGAGGAGTGGATTACGCGCTGGACGAAGACAACGCCGGAGAAGTTGGAGAAAGGAAAGAAATGGGTGCGCCGCTACGGGGCTTGGGCGGGACTGCTGGCTTGGGTGCCGCTCCTGGGAAGCGTCATCACCGTCGCCATGGGTTTCCTCAAGGTTCGAATGATTTACGGCATGACAGCCGTTGCCGTCGGGAAATACGTGCGTTACTGGATTCTCGTGCGGGCATACGTTCAAATCTGATTCCCCGCGTTCCGTTTCTTTCGATGAAACCACTCATTTTTGAAGAACTTTTAGAAGCACACACGATGCAAATCATAATGAAACATCTTCTTCCTCTTCTGTCTCTCGTCCTCCTCGCCGCCACGTGGAGCAGTTGTTCCGAGACTCCGTCCGACAACCGCCCGACGCTCACGGTGAGCATGGAACCCCTGCGCTTTGTGACCGAGGCTGTTGCCGGCGACGCCTACCGCGTTGTCTCACTCATGCCGAAAGGCGCGAGTCCCGAAACGTTCGACCCGACGCCGCGCCAACTGATGGAGTTGAACTCTTCGCAGGCGGTGTTCATGTTCGGCACGATGCCCTTCGAACGCTCCGTTCTGCCGCGCATGACGGGGAGTGCTTCGGGCGTGGCTTTGTTTGAGGTGGCGCAAGACGTCAAACCGCTGGAAACTTCGGGACACGCTCACGATAGTTCCTCCGGTCTCGACCCGCACGTCTGGATGAGCGTGCGCAATCTTTCGCTGATGGCGGAGAGAGTCTGCAACGCACTGTGCGAGGTGGAGCCGGACTCTGCCGAAGGCTTCCGCCGGCGTTTGACGCAGTTTCAGAACGAAATGACGCAGTTGGACGAAACGCTCTCGCAGCAACTCAAAGGTTTGCGCCACAGAGCGTTCCTCATCTATCATCCTGCCTTGGGCTATTTTGCCCGTGACTACGCTCTGCGACAACTGCCCGTCGAACTCGACGGAAAGGAAGCCACGGCAGCACGGCTGGAACAACTGGTGAACGCTGCAAAAACGGACAGCGTCAGAGTTGTCTTTGTCTCGGAGGAACATCCGGATCGACAGGCTCAGCGTTTGGCAGAAATGCTCCAAACGCCGCTCGTGCGCATCAATCCGCTGACGGCAGACGTGAAAGAAGAACTCCTGCGCATCGCGGACTGCCTCGCGAAGTAACTACTCCTTATTATATATACATTATAGGCTTCGTCCTTATTATGCTTCTCCGATGGAAAAACTTCTTCTCGACATAAAAGACGTTTGTTTGAGCTACGGCGAGCGCCACGTGCTTTGTCACATCCACAATCAGGTCAAAGCCCGCGATTTCATCGTCTTGACCGGACCAAACGGCGGCGGAAAAACCACGCTGCTCCGTCTGCTGGCGGGACTTCTGCCGCCGACCTGCGGGAACATCGTCCGCACGAGCGGCGTGAAGATTGGCTACCTGCCACAGTATCGCCACATCGACCGCAGTTTCCCGACGACGGTGCGCGAAATCGTGCGTTCCGGTTTGTCGAACCGCACTTCTTGGTTTCCCTTCTCCCGCGCCGGACAGTGGGAAAAGCGTTTGGAAGAAATGTTGCGCCTGTTTCGGATTGAGGAACTGGCATCTCGTCCCATCTCGACTCTGAGCGGCGGACAGTGGCAGCGCACTTTGCTGGCGCGTGCTTTGGTTTCCGCGCCCGACCTCTTGTTGCTCGACGAGCCGGAAACGCATCTGGACGAGAGAACGCGGAACGAGTTCTACGAGATTCTCGTCCGCCAAACGCAACACAGCGCCGTCGTCACCGTCAGTCACGACGAAAAGGCATTCCCCCACCCCGCCGGGCGTCGCATTTGGCACGTCGAGGACGGTGCGGTGAAAGAAAGAGAAGATTGGTGAGAAGAAGGTAAATGACTATTTATCGGAATTTGTAGAGCCAAAAACGGCGATTTATCGGAATTAGAGAGAGCGAAAACGGCAGTTTATCGGAATTAGGAAAGCGAAAACGGCAGTTTATCGGAATTTTGTGAGGTGTAAATTAAAATCCCAGCATCTTTTCTCAGCTTATAGAGAACCCGGATTTAGAGCCACTGTAGGTTTCTCCCCAATCTTCGCGGTCAAGCTGGCGATAGCCGACGGCTTCGGAGATGTGGGCGCGCTGAATGTCGGCGGAATGGTCAAGGTCGGCGATGGTGCGCGCCACTTTGAGGATGCGGTCGTAAGCTCGGGCGGAGAGATTGTAGCGACGCATGGCATTGCTGAGCACATTGGCTGACTCTTCGTCCAGACGGGCATACTGCTCCAGTAATCTCCGAGTCATTTGGGCGTTGCAATGAATGCACGGACAGTCCTTGAAGCGTTCCGTCTGCACTTTGCGTGCTTCCTCCACACGCTGACGAATCATGGCGCTCGTCTCTCCCGAAGGAAGTTGGGAAAGTTCCTCGATCGGCACAGGCGTCACTTCAACTTGGATGTCGATGCGATCCAACAGCGGGCCGCTAATCTTGTTCATGTAGCGCTGAATCTGCCCCGGCATGCACTTACATTCGTGAGTCGGATGATTATAGTAGCCGCAAGGGCAAGGGTTCATGGAAGCAACGAGCATGAAGGAGCAGGGAAGCGTGACGGTGTATTTTGCACGGGAAATGGTGATTTGTCGGTCTTCCAAGGGCTGGCGCAGCGTTTCGAGCGCAGAGCGGGAGAACTCAGGCAGCTCGTCGAGGAAGAGCACGCCGTTGTGAGCGAGGCTTATCTCCCCGGGCTGGCAGGAGGAACCGCCGCCGATGAGCGCGACATCGCTGATGGTGTGGTGCGGCGAGCGGAAAGGACGTTCCGTGATGAGGGAAGTGGAGGAACCGAGTTTTCCGGCGATGGATTGCAACTGGGTGGTTTCGAGACTTTCGTTCAGCGTCAAGCGGGGAAGAATGGAGGGAATGCGCTTTGCCATCATGCTTTTTCCGCAGCCCGGCGAACCGATAAGAATCAGATTGTGACCGCCGGCGGCGGCAACTTCAAACGCACGCTTCACGGCTTGTTGTCCCTTTACCTCGGAGAAGTCGAAGGTGTCGTGCTGCTGAGCGGAGAAGAACTCTTCGCGAGTGTTGATGATGGTCTGTTGAAGAGCGTTTTCGTTTCCGTTCAGAAAATCCACGACTTCGCGGAGATGAGAAGCGCCGAAGACTTTCAGACGATTCACGACGGCGGCTTCACGCACGTTCTCCTGCGGGACAATCATGCCTTCGTAGTTCAACTCTCTCATCTTAATGGCGATGGAGAGCGCGCCTTTCACGGGACGGAGACTGCCGTCGAGTCCGAGTTCGCCGACCAGCACGAAGCGTTCGAGTTTGTCTTTCTTCACGTGCTCATTGACGGCAAGCAGTCCGATGGCGAGGGGAAGGTCGTAGCCCGTACCTTCCTTTCTGACATCCGCCGGTGCGAAGTTCGCCGTGACTTGTGTTTTGGGCGGCATGGCAAACCTTGAGTTCTTGATGGCGCCCTCCACGCGGAGGCGGCTTTCCCTCACGGCGCTGTCGGGCAGTCCAACCATGTTGAAGGAGGACATGACGGCGGCGTTCTTATAGATAATCTGGCTCACCTCGATGAGCACCGGCATGGCTTGCAGACCGTTCAGAGCGGCGGTATGTACGGAAACCAACATCGTTTTTACAAGTAAAGGCAAACGGGCATGCCGCGAAAGCGGACACACCCGTTTTACTGTGATTTATATGTTCAAATTGAGTTTATCCACTTCCGTCACGTCGCGCTGAACGATTTTGCCTTGGCTGTTCACAACCATGGCGGAAGGAACATAGCGCAGTCCGAACGCGCCCACCAGCGGGGAGTTGAAGGCTTGACGGTCGCAGATGACGGGATAGTTCACCTCAATCTGCTGCAACTGCTTGCGAAGTTCGCCCTTATCCACGTCGAGCGAAACGAGCAGGACTTCAAAGGTGTTGCCTGCCGCATCCAATTTCTTCTTTAGCTCTCTCAAGAAGGTTCTCGAGTCGGGCGTCCAAAAACCGACTGCCACGACGAGGAGTTTCTTTCCGGCGTAGTCCGCCTGCGACACCTTCTTTCCCTCGGTGGTTTCTGCAGAGAACTCGGGCAGTTCTTCGCCGACTCCGTTCATGAAGATGGGCTGATAGAAGTTCCAGAGATAGTTGACGGCATAGTTCTGCGGTTGCGCTTTGTGGAGCGTCTGGAGCATCTCCATGGAGAGTTTCACGTTCTTCTGCCGAGACGTGGCGAAGTAGGCTTTGAAGACTGCCACTGCCGCCATGGTTTCGGCGTGCTGACGAATGAACTGTTCTGCCGCCAGGAAATGGTTGGCTTCCGATTTGCCGATTTGGTCGGTTCGGAAGTCGGTCAGCAGTTCATTTTCTTCGGTTCCGGTGATTCTAGCTTCGCCGACGCGTGAGGCATCGCCTTTCATCTTGATGACTTTTCCCGGTTCGAGGATGACGTGAGACTGCGTGAAGTTCGGGTAGAGCAAGGAGGCGAGAACGGGACGGAGGAGTTTGCGTTCATAGACAAACTCGCCGTCTTGAATGCGAATGGTATCGACTCCTTCGAAGCCGCCTTCATCGCTGTAGATGTAGAACTCGGCATCGTTGATGTTTTCCAGTTTTCCTTCAAATCTCACTCTGTCCTTTCCCACGCCGCAGGCTGTGAGCAGGAGGGAAGTTGCCAGAAGGAAAGCGGTAGATAAGGTTTTCATAAGATTAGATGGTTGAAAGGAGGAAAAGACACGGAAGGATGCAGAAAGCGCTCGGCGTTCTCATCCTTCCGTGTGGTGACGTGTCAAAAGCAGGGACTTATTTGACCAGACTTTGGAAGGAGGAATCGTTGAAGAGATTCACAAACTCCAAGTCGCGAGCGGCTCTGTCTTTGTAGGTCGGGTCTTTCTCAATCGCCGCTTTCAAGTTGCTGACCACTTCGTTGTCGCGGTTGGTGCGAGCAGCAACGATGGCTTTGAGATAGGCAGTGGTGGCATCGGGACGAGCCACGGCGTTCAAAGTGTTGAGCGCTTCGGCGTAGTCTTGGTTCAGAATCTGAGCGAGCGCAGCGGTGTTAGTTTTCTTTCCTTTGAGCGTGGAGGCAGCCTGCGCGTAGTTGCCGGAAGCAAGCATCATGTTACCTGCCAGTTCGTTGTAGTTTCCTGCCGTGGTGGCTTTGGCGAGGAAACTCTGCGCCTTGTCGTTCTCACCGCTGACGAGCGCCACGAGAGCTTGGTTGGCGTTCACTTCAGTGGCATCAGCCTTCAGGCTTGCTGCTTTCTCCAGCCAACTCTTAGCCTCGTTCAGTTGTCCGTTTTCGATGGCGATGGAAGCGAGGTTGTTGAAAGCGCGATAGTCTTGGGGATAGAGCTGAGTGGTTCTGAAGTAGATGTCCTTCTGTTCCTTTGCGTCTTCGGTCAGTGTGGCTGCGTAGAGCATTTCTTCGACGGAAAGTTTGGAAGCGTCAGTCTTCAACTGCTCTTGAATTTCGTCGTCGCTTCTGCCGATGAGGTTGTAGTGAATGGTGAGGCGGGCGCGGCGGAGTTCGGGAAGAATCTCTTTGGCGAGTTCGTCATAGCCTGCGGAAATGTTGCGAATCTGCTTTTCGCGTTCCTCGGGGTCTTGATACATGGAAAGGACGCGAAGAATGATGTCCTTGTCCTGCACGTTGGATGCTTGAAGCAGTTGCTGGAAGCCGTCCCAGTCTTCAGCAGTGTAGCGAGTGTCGAGCTCGGTTTCGAGGTTGTTCTTCTTCAGACTTTCTCCGACATATTTCTTGGAAGACTGCTCGCGCTTCTGAGCCAGCGCGGTGTTCACCTTCATGGAACCGTCGGGAGAAGCGTAGGCAGAGACTTCGATGTTGTCGAGCATGTAGCCCTTCTGGTCAGCCTTGATGTCGCGGAGCGTTTGGAGGAACTCCTGCACGGAAGTGCCGTTGATTTCGCTGGTGCGAATGTTGGCTTGGTTGATGAGATATTTGATTTGCGCCTCTTTGGTCTGCTGGATGGCATACTGATAGGCGTCGGCTGCCATTTCTGTGGTAGAGGTCCAGGCTGCTTTCTTGGCGAGGTCAGCCGTGGCGATGACGCCGTTGGCGACTTTGACTTCGGGCACGTTCACTTCTTTCTTTCCGAGGCGAGCCTTGAAGGTGAGATAGAGTTCACTCTTCTGCATGGCTTCGACGTAGGGGAACGTGTTTCTCATCGTGTAGTTCCCGCCGAGTCTGTAGCTAATCTCCTGATAGTTGTCCATCACTTTTTCACCTTGGAACGTGGTTCCTTGTCCTGCGGTTTCGCCGCCCTGGTAGCGAAGCACGGGAGTGACGGTGACGACAGCCTTCTTCTTCATGTACTTTTCGGGAAAGCGTCCGTTGATGGTCACGGGCACTTGTCCGCCGACCATCTCCATCGGAGAAGGAGTCACGGTGAAGTTGTCCGCGGTCAGTTCACCAAGTTTTCCACACGAAGTTAACATCAGCGTGCCTGCCAAAGCAAGCGTAAAGTTTTTTTGAATCTGCATGTCTTATAATATATGGTATATAAGTTTTCTGTCTTCTTTTCTTGAGGATGGGGCAGCGTTCGTCTGCCGTTGTGTTCCGCCGAGGGTAGTTCCTTTCGCGCGGCTGAGTGCAAAGTTACACAAAAAGGGAGGGGCGTTTGGTGCAGTCTGCTGATTTTTAAAGTAATTTGGGAATAAGCCTCGGCTTTGAAACGTCCTTTGTCATTCGCCTCGGACGCAGCACCGCTTCTTCACGCCTTTTCGCCCAGTTTCCAGCACCACTTGCCGCCTGCCATGCAGTAGGCGCCGAGCAGCAGGAAGGGAATGCTGAGCAACTGCCCTTGGTCGAGCCCGATGATTTGCTGCATCTGAAGTTCCCAGGGTTCTTGCACCTCTTTGCAGAACTCCACGACGAAGCGGAAGGCGAAAATGGAGGCGAGACACCAACCAAAGAAATAGCCCGTGCCGACTTTCTGCGGCGATTTCCGATAGAGCAGAATGCCGAGGAAGAAAATCAGCAAATAGGCTGCGGCTTCATAGACCTGGGCGGGATGGCGCGGGAGCAGGTCGCCGTTGTGGACGAACACAACGCCATAGTCGCTCTGCGTGAACTTTCCGACAATCTCGGAGTTCATGAGGTTGCCGATGCGGATGAAGCAGGCGGCAATCGGCGTGGCGATGCCGATGTTGTCGAGCACCCGCATGAGGTTGAGTTTCGTTTTTCTGACATAAAGCCACAGCGCAATCATCAGTCCGAGCGTTCCGCCGTGGGAGGCGAGTCCGGCAAACCCGGTGAAGCGCCAGAAACCTGCGGGGTCTTGTTTCATCGGAAGGACGATTTCGAGCGGATGAGCGAGGAAATAGGCGGGCTCGTAGAAGAGACAGTGTCCGAGGCGCGCGCCAACAATGATGCCAACAAAGCAATAGAGGAAAAGCGGCTCAAACTTTTCTTCCGCAATTTTTTGCTTCTTGTAGAGGTAGTAGGCGGTCATGTAGGACAACGCCAAACCGATGCACCAACAGAGACCATACCAGCGAACGCTGAGCGGTCCGATGCTGAAGGCTTCCACGGAGGGATTCCAGAAAATCATGGGAACAGTTTGTTTCGGTTGAGGGGGATTTCACTTCTCGCCGACGGCATTCGGGAAGCGCCGTCACGGAAGAAGCGTGGGTTCAGACGTTGAAACGGAAGTGCATGATGTCGCCGTCTTGCACGACATATTCTTTGCCTTCCACGTGGAGCAGTCCGGCGTCGCGCACGGCGGCTTCGGAGCCGAGGCGAACGTAGTCGTCATATTTGATGACCTCGGCGCGGATGAAACCTTTCTCAAAGTCCGTGTGGATGACACCGGCGCACTGAGGCGCTTTCCAGCCTCGGCGATAGGTCCACGCTTTCACCTCCATCTCTCCGGCGGTGATGAAGGTTTCGAGTTCCAACATTTCGTAGGCGGCTTTGATGAGGCGGTTGCAGCCGCTCTCTTCCAGCCCGGCGTCTTGCAGGAACATCTGACGTTCTTCGTAGGTTTCCAACTCGGCAATGTCAGCCTCTGTCTGCGCGGCGAGCACGAGCACTTCGGCGTTCTCGTCTTTCACTGCCTCGCGCACTTCTTCGACATAGTGGTTACCGGTGGCAGCGGAAGCCTCATCGACGTTGCAGACGTAGAGGACGGGCTTGGAGGTCAGCAGGAAGAGTCCCTTGGCGGCTTTGATTTCTTCCTTGGTCTCGAACCGCACGGAGCGAGCGCTTTTGCCTTGCAGGAGGGCTTCGCGATAGGCAAGCAGAACTTCATATTCCGTCTTTGCTGTCTTGTCGCCGCCGACTTGGGCAACTTTTTCGACACGTTTGATGCGGTTTTCCACAGTCTCAAGGTCTTTCAACTGCAATTCCGTGTCGATGATTTCTTTGTCGCGAACGGGATTCACGCTTCCATCGACGTGAACGACGTTTCCGTCGTCGAAGCAGCGCAAGACGTGGATGATGGCGTCGGTCTCTCGGATGTTTCCGAGGAACTGGTTGCCGAGACCCTCGCCCTTGGACGCGCCTTTCACGAGTCCGGCGATATCGACAATTTCGACCGTGGTAGGCACGACTCGTCCGGGATGCACGAGTTCTGCCAGCTTGTTCAGACGTTCGTCAGGAACGGTGATGACGCCGACATTGGGTTCGATGGTGCAGAAAGGGAAATTGGCTGACTGTGCCTTGGCGTTGCTCAGACAGTTGAAAAGGGTGGACTTTCCGACATTGGGAAGTCCGACGATGCCGCATTGTAAACTCATGACAATCTACTGTATTTCTTGTTTCGAGCCGCAAAGTTAGCGATTCTCTGCGGATTGACCTCGTTTGCTCCCTAAACTCTTGACAAAGCGACCTAAGGATTAAGGATGTCGCGTCGCGAACTCATTGCCGCGTGACGCCAAAAAACCACATTTTCATCCGCCGACTCGTCACTCCTGTCCGCCGACTCGTCACTCCTGTCCGGCGACTCGTTGGTGTTCGTCCTTAGGGCGAACACGTGTTCACCGTTACGGCGGAAAGGTGTTCATCCTTAGGGCGAACACGTGTTCACCGTTACGGCGAACACTAACAACTCCCAAGGAAAGAATGACAACTCCCAAGGAAAGAATAATTTCTTAGGAGAAAAAAGCGACAGTTTCGGCGGACGGCGCGACGAGTTCGGCGAACAGCACAACGGAATCGGCGGACGGTGCGACGAGCTCGGCGAACAGCACAACGGAATCGGCGGACAGCGCGGCGAAATCGGCGGACAAGCAACAAAAAACCTTCCACTTTTTCGGTGGAAGGCTTAGTTCAA
>JBJEAG010000155.1:0-12041 GCA_051868855.1 Alloprevotella sp.
ACACTCCCTGCGCCCTCATCCTCAGCGCCTTGCATCTTGACCATTCTGACGCACCTCCGAGGGTGAAGCCAAAATCTGCTTTTTGATACACCCTCTGCTTTCAGTTTTTTTCCTTCTTCTCAGAAGCGCTGAAGCCGCGCACGAGATAGAAGAAGATGTGTCCGACGCCAAAGATGACGGCAATGAAAAGCATGGTGCGGTCGGCGTTCCAACCCACCGTTTGCTGATGCCAAAGTCCCGTCAGGACGCAGAGGAAGGCGATGAAGACGCCAATTGCGCTCAAAACGGTCTGACCGTGGCGACGAACGCTGCCGCCGCCCACCACGCTGTGGCGTATGCCGTAGAAAGAGTAGATGTCAATGCCAATCAACATCCACATCACCAGACGAATCCAAGTGTCGGCGGGAAGGAAGAGCATCATGCCCACACAGCAGACCACGCCGGCGGCGGGGACGTAGGGCACGAGCGGAGTCTTGAAACTGCGCGGTGCATCGGGTTGCGTGCGGCGCACGACAATCACGCCGAGACAAACGAGCGCGAAGGCGAAGAGCGTGCCGATGCTTGTCATCTCGCCCGCAATGCCGGGAGGAACGGTGGCACTCATGATGCTGATGATGACCATGAAAAGCAGGTTGCTGCGGGCGGGGGTGTGATATTTTTCATGAAGATGCGAGAAGAGCGGGGGTAGGAGTCCGTCGCGGCTCATGCTGAAGAAGACGCGGCTCTGTCCGAGCAGCATGACCAGAACGACGCTCGCATAGCCCAGCAGGATGGCGATGATGATGCCGCGGTTGAGCCAGGGGAAAGCGGGGGTGACCACGCCGTCTGCACCAACGGGACCCATGTGCGCCACTGCCGTGGCGGCAGGGGCGATACTGTCGGCACCAATATAGTCGTGATAGTCCGTCACACCGGTCATGACGAAGGCGAAGAGCATGTAGAGTACGGTGCAAATCAAGAGCGAGCCGAGGATGCCGATGGGCATGTTGCGTTTCGGGTTCTTCGTTTCCTGTGCCGCCGTGCTCACCGCGTCGAAACCGATGTAGGCAAAGAAGACAATGGCAGCGCCGCGAAGCACGCCCGACCAACCGTAGTCGCCAAAAGTACCGGTGTTTTCGGGAATGAAGGGCGTGAGGTTTTCAGTTCTAATATATTGAAAACCAATCACGATGAACGAAACGACCACCAAAATCTTCAAGAGCACCATGACGTCGTTGAAGAAGGAACTTCCGCGTGTGCCGCGCATCAGGATGAGCGAGAGGAAGATGACCAAGAGCATGGCGGGCAGGTTGATGATGCCCCCGTCTGCCGCGCAGGCAGTCAGTTCCGTTGGTAGCGGATAGCCCAGCCCCTCCATCATCACGCAGAAATATCGGCTCCACGAAACACTCACCGCGACGGCAGCCACGGCGTATTCCAAGACAAGGTCCCAGCCGATGATCCAAGCCACGAGTTCGCCCATGGTGAAGTAGGAGTAGGTATAGGCAGAGCCGGAGATGGGAAGCATGGAGGCAAATTCAGCGTAGCAAAGTCCTGCCAGCGCACACGCCACGGCGGCGATGGCAAAACTGATGACGATGGCAGGGCCGGTGTGTTCGCCCGCCACGATTCCGGTGACGGAAAACAAGCCCGCACCGATGATGACTCCGACGCCCAGTGCAATGAGTCCCCAGGCGCCGAGCACGCGTTTCAGTCCTTTACCGCCTTCGTTTTCGGCTTCGTGCAGCAGGTCGGCGGCAGTCTTTTTGATGAATAAGTCCATGGTTTCTTCTCTTTTGTGTCAGTAAAATTTCTGCAAATTTAGCAAAATGTTCGGTTTTGGCGAAATTTTGTGTCTTGAGTGATATGTTACCTTCTATGTATCCTTTTGGGGGAACACGAATTATTCATGAATTAGACACGAATTAGTCATGAATTATTTTAGAACACGGACTACAAAAAAGAGGTGGTGCGGATGCGCCACCTCTCAATCATTCGTGAGATTTGTGTTCAAAAGAGGGAGTATCAAAATGCATATTTCGACTAAGCCTCAAAGGTGTGTCAGAATGGCTATTATGACGCGCCGCCTTTCTCTGCCAACTCTTCCAACACCTTCCAACACTGGAAAAGACCGCGGGGCACGTGGAAGCAACCTTTCCATTTGCCGCCCTTGAGCGGAAGTAAGACTTCGCCCTGACGGTTCAAGTAGCCGTACCATTCGGGGTAGTCGGCGTCGGTGAAGTGTGACCAAACGTAATCGTGCACCTTCTCGAACCACGCGAGACACTCGCGGTTGCCGGTGAGTTGATAGCCTTTAATCATCGTGATGAGCGTTTCGATGTGCACCCACCAAAGTTTCTGGTCCCATTCGAGTTGCTGACAGGGATGTCCGAGGCGGTCCATGAAATAGAAGATGCCGCCGTAGGTCTTGTCCCAACCGTAGTTCACCTCCTTCAAAGCGACATCAACGGCGCGTTCGATGAGGTCCTGACGTCCAAGTCTTTTGCCAAGGTCCATGATGAACCACATCGCTTCGATGGCGTGACCGGGATTCAGTTGTCTTCCCTCGAAGCAGTCCACGAGTTCGCCGTTCGTGCCGAGGTGTTCGACGATGAGTCCGAGTTCCGGGCGATAGAACACGTCCATCACTTCGTGGGTGCACGTTTCAATCGTCTTTTCGAGGAATTCGGGGGAGAGCAGCGGCTCGATTTCCAGTGCCACGTTGCAGAGAATCATCGGCAGAGCAAAGGATTTCAGCGAGCGAGCACCCGCAGCCGCTTTGTTCCATTTTCCTTTCGGATTATCCACTTTGGAAAGCACGATGTCGAAGGTCTTTTTGGCGATGTCGGCATACTCTTGGTTACCCGTGGCGATGCTCAACTGACCGAAGGCGATGACGGCAAAGGTGTAGGAGAAAATGTTGTAGGGCTCCACCAGCGGATGTCCCTTGCGGTCGAGCGAGAAGTACCAGTTCAGGTTCCCGTCGTGGCCGTGTTTCTTTAGGAATTCCGCACCTTGGATGGCACATTCCAGCCATTCGGGGCGTTTCTCCACCTTATTATATAATGTGGCAAACATCCAGACCTCGCGTCCTTGGAGCCAGATGAATTTGTCGGTGTCAAAGACCGAGCCATCGCGGTTCAGGCAGGTGAAATAGCCGCCAAACTCTTTGTCTTGTGACTTTTCGAGCCAGAAAGGCACGACTTTGTCGAGCAGTTCTGATTTATACTGCAAAGCAAGTTTTGAAAAATCTGTCATGGTGAAAATATTGGAAGTGGTTCTTGTTCGTATATCTGTAAGTACTTTTACTCTCCGGTGTAATTACCTGTTCTTGAAGGTTACTCAGTTCATTTTGAAAGCGTTTTCCACGTCAGTCCCGCGAGGTCTTTGTCTTCGCGGAAGACGAAGGAGAGCAGCCAGCCCGTGGCGACGGAGACCGTCATGCCGATGAAACCGTAGAGCAGGAAACTCGTCGGCGTGAAGTTCTTCAGCAGGAAGACGGCAACGACTCCGGTGAGGAAGCCGATGAGTGCGGCGCGCCCGCCGATGCGCGGGAAGAAGATGCCCATGAGGAAGAGTCCGCCGAGTCCGCTGGAGAGCAGTCCCAGGATTTCTTGGAAGAAGTCAAGCAGCGAGAGAATGTCCCAGGTCGCCATGAGCAACGCCACGCCCATGCCGATGATGCCCGAAACGATGCACGCCGTGCGAGCCACCCGAACCATGGCGTGGCTGTCGGTTTGCGGACGGAAGCGTCGGTAGAAATCGACACTGAACGCTGTGGCGACGGAGTTGATGTTGGAGGAAATCGTGCTCATCGTGGCGGCAAAGATGGCGGCGATGAGGAGTCCGGCGAGTCCTTGCGGCAGTTGCGACATCATGAAGAAGGGGAAAATCGTGTCGGCTTTCGACATCGTCAGGTCAAGCTCCGCGGGGTGCGTCTTGAAGAAAGTGTAGAGTCCCGCGCCGATGGCGAAGAAGACGATGGAGACGCCGACGCTCATCACGCCGTTCATCAAAATGCTGCGGCGCGCGCTGTCTTCGTCTTTCGTCGTCAGATAGCGCTGAATCACAGTCTGATCGGAGGTGTAGGAAATGAGATTGTTCGCCAGTCCTCCCAAGATGATGACCCACCAAGTCGCTGAGCGGAAGTCCATGCTCCAGTCAAAGAACCGGAACTTGTCGGCTTCGCTGCCGATGGTCAGGAAACCGCTGACACCACCTTCCGTTCCGAAAACCAACCACGCCACGGCGAAAATCGCGCCGCCGACAAGAATGAAACCTTGTATGACATCGCCCCAAACCACTGCTTCGACGCCGCCCATCGTGCAATAGACAATCGTCACCAGTGCCATCAAAACGATGCAGACATAAAGGTTGATGCCCGTCACCGCCGTGAGCGCGAGCGAGGGAAGATAGAGCACGAGCGCCATGCGAGCCACCATGAAAACGATGAAAAGTGCCGACGCCATCAGTCGCGAGGTGGCGTTGAAGCGTCGTTCGAGATATTCGTAGGCACTCGTGACATTGAGGCGGCGGAAGAAGGGAAGATAGTAGCGAATGACGGGGAAGGAAACGAGAAGGATGGTCACGAGCATCGGATAGTAGGTCCAGTCCGTTGCGTATGCCTTGGCGGGATAAGCCATGTAGGTGATGGCGCTCAGCATCGTGGCATAAATGCTGATGCCTGCCGCCCACCAGGGGATGCGTCCGCCGCCTTTGAAGAAGTCGTCGGCACCCGATTCGCGTTTCATGAAATAATAGCCTAAGCCAATCATTAACAGGAGGTAACCCACCAAAACCAGCCAGTTCCAAACGCCGAACGAGGGACTGAAATCGATCTTCAGGGCGGAGACTTCGGCACTTCGCACGCCCGGTTTGCTCTCGCCGTCAATCAGCATCCAAACTCCGCCGACGCTGACCAAACCCGCGCCTGCCTTTGCCAAAGCGGGGAAGGAACCGACGGAAAGCCAAGTGGAGGTGACGGTGTGGAAGAAGAGGGCGTCGGAGCGGAAACGATAGGCTTCGGCAGGTTGTTTCAGATAGTCTTCGCTTTCCTGCTCCAGCGTTCGGATGAGTGCGAGCGTTTCTTCCGTGGGATGCGCGATGGCACGGAGGGAGTCGAGCAGGAAGGGGCGGTTGATGGCGCGTTCAAAAATCTCGCGGTCCACGCCGCCGAGGCAGACGATGTGGGCGCAGCCGGAAGGAAGTGCCGTCGCGCCGACGAGGGCGAAAGGCTCGTTGCTGCCGTGGGCTTGCTGCGGGATGATGCGGTCCCATGTTTTCTTCAGGGGATTATATGCCAAACCCGTGGTGTGAACCATTCCCTTCTCTTTCGCCGTGGCGGGCGCAAAGCCGCCGAAGACGTAGAAACAGTGGTTGCGACCGTCACTCTGCACGGCTGCCACGGGCTGCAAACGTCCGCGACCGGGGAGGTCGGGCAGACGTTCCCAAGACTTCCCGCCGGGGTAGGGGAGACAGAAGGCAGCAGCGGAGGGCTCGCCGTTTTCGTCCTTACCTCCGGCGACATAGATTTTCCCGTCGCCGAAAGCAGCGCAGAGGTTGTCCAGCCCGACGGGCAGGGCGGGCAGTGTTTCTCGGACAACTGCGCCGCCGACGCTTTTCTTGAGCAGAAAGACGTCGCGCAGCGCGTGCGTTCCGTCGATTCCGCCGATGCAGACCAAACCGTCGGGCACGCTGACGGCGGCACCGTAAGCCGCGGCTGCGGGCAACTCGCCGATTTTCTTCCATTCCGCTTTCGCGTCATGGGGATTCAGCGAGAATATGTCCCGATAGAAAACCTTTGCTCCGCCTTCCGCGGCAGGCACGCCGGGAAAGTTGCAGCCACCTGCCACCCACGCTTCGCCGCCGACAACCCCCGCGAACGGCGCAGAGACACCTTGCGCACCGCCCACGGGAAGGGTGGGCAACGCACTCAGCGTGAGGGTGTTGAAATCGTTGGGGCGGACGCTCGAAAGCTCCTGCGAGAAAACCTTGTTTCCCGAGAGGAGCGTCAGGAGGAGGAGAGAAAGGAAGAGTCGGAGCGACTTCGGTGCGCCGGAGCGGCGCTTCGGAGTGTGATTCATGGGATTGAGGAAAAAGGTGTTGAAGAAAAGGCTGAGGAAAGGGGGTCAGACTTCGTTGCAGCGTTCGAAGAAGGAGATGGCTTCCAGTTCTTTTTTCATTTGTGCTTCTTCCTCGTCGGTCATGTTTTGGAACGGCACGCGGTTCTTCCCGAGGTCCAGTCCGATGAGTTTCATGATGCGTTTTCCGCCGACGATGTTGCCGCGGAAGTGGCAGATGACGTCAATCACGTCTTGCGCAAAGTTTTGCAGTTCGCGCGCTTTGTCGAGGTCTCCGGCATTCCAAGCGTCGATGATGCCCGTGAGGACTTTGCCGTTGTAGTTTGTCGTGCCGCCGATGCCGCCTTTCGCGCCGCCCATGGCAAGGCAGGGAAGAATTGTCTCGTCCTGTCCGTGGAGCATGTCAAACTTCCCGTCTCTGTAGCGCAAGCAGCGGTTGTATTCGTAGAGACTCTCGAACGTATATTTAATGCCTGCGAAGTTCGGGATTCTGCCATCGACGGCTTTGAGCAAGTCGAGCATGGAGAGATAGGCATTGTTGAAGGCAGGGATGTGATAGTAGTAGAAAGGAAGGTTCGGTGCGCCTCCGGCGATTTCCTCGCAGTAGGCGACGAGTTCTTCGATTCTTCCGATGCGCGGGAAGGGCGTTGCCATGGCTCCTGTGCCCCAGGCTCCGATTTCCTGTGCGTGGGCAGCGAGTCGGCGACTGCTTTTGATGCAGGTGCTGCCGACGTGGACGATGACTTTGAAGTCTTTGGGTGCTGCGGCGACCCATGCCTCGGCGAGTTTCATTCGTTCTTCTTCGGTGAGCATGTAGCCTTCGCCGGAGGAACCGTTGATGAACACGCCTTTGAGTCCGTTGCGGCGAAGCATGTCAGCGTAGCGAGGAATCGGAGCGAGGTTGATTTCTCCGTTTTCATTGAAGGGAGTGAAGGGGGCGTCGATGAGGCCGATTATTTTTTCCATGATTTTTGATTTTGAGGAGTTGGGATTATGCGAAAACGTGTGACCAAGATGTTTTTTCAAATCTATGGTCACACGTCATTTCAAATGTTTTTTCTTTCAGTTCTGACGGAAAAGTCGGCGTTTCTCGCGGGGCGAGTGCCGAGGATTTTCTTTTCCGTTTTGTTGGGGAAGGAGCGATGTCTCAGCCGAGATATTTCATCAAGATGTTGATGTTGTCGGCTTCGCGGAGTCTGCGGAGCGCTCTTTCTTTGATTTGTCTGACACGCTCTCTGGTGAGGTTGAGCATTCCTGCGACCTCTTCGGCAGTCATTTCGTTTCGTCCGATTCCGAAGAGCATTTTGAGCACCTGGCGTTCGCGTTCGGAGAGAGTGCTGAGCGCGGCATCGAGGTCGGATGCGAGCGATTCTTTCTCCATTTCGTTGTCCGTTCCCGGGGCGTTGTCGTCCGTCATGATGTCGATGAGACAGTTGGAGTCGTCATCTTGGAACGGCGCATCAACACTCACTTTCTTTCCGTTGGTGCCCATTGCTTCCTGGACTTTGGTGATGTCGGTGTCGAGAATCTCCGCGAGTTCTCCGACGGAGGGTCGGCGTTCATACTCTTGCTCGAAGTTGACGATGGCTTTTGTCAGTTTGCTTTGGAATCCGACTTGGTTGAGCGGCATGCGGACAATGCGGCTCTGTTCGGAAATGGCTTGCAAAATGCTTTGACGAATCCACCAAACGGCGTAGGAAATGAATTTGAAACCTCTCGTTTCGTCGAATTTTTGTGCGGCTTTGATGAGACCGAGGTTGCCTTCGTCGATGAGGTCGTTGAGGGCAAGTCCTTGGTTTTGATACTGCTTCGCCACACTGACAACGAAGCGGAGATTGGCTCGGGTGAGGCGGTCGAGGGCTTCTTGGTCGCCTTTGTGAATGCGCTGAGCGAGTTCCACTTCCTCATCGGTGGAGATGAGTTCCTCCCTGCCGATTTCCACGAGATATTTGTCGAGGGCGGCGCTGGAGCGGTTTGTGATGCTTTTGTTTATCTTGAGTTGTCTCATAGTCTTACGTAAGAGGGTGCGAAGTTACTGTAAAATAGGAGATAAACCAAATCTGTTTTGTTTTTTTGAATTTTCTGCCACGCGGCGGGCGGTCTTTTTGTCCTTGTCTTTGCTTTCCGCGTGTGGATTTCGGACTTCCGGAATCTTGCTTTCGGAAACCTTATTTCTTCTTGAAGATTTCTTGGAAGAGGTTCATGCTTTCGGGATGTTCGTGGGCGAAGGTGTCGATGTGTCTCATTCTTTTTTCTTCGAGAATTTCGTCGATGGCGATGAGGATTCCCGTTTCTTCGACCTCTCCGAACTCATGGTTGACCGCAGTTCCGAAGACGCGCATCGTGGGGCTGAGTCCCATGTAGGCATTGACCAGGGGCGGGATGTTGAAGCCCAGTTTGCGCACCTCGGTGTTGAGGATGCGATAGTCCGCCTTGAAGTCTGCTTCGGTGAAGAGCGCCTCCAGTTCCGCCTTGTCCGTACCGGTTTGAATCGGAGTGAGCGGTGTGACAAGTTGTTCGTTGTCAGGGAAATGTTTGTTCAGGAAGAAGAGAATCATGTCTCTTGCCTTGGAATTGAAGGAAGGATACATTGTCATCTTTCCGAAGAAATATTTCAAATCCGGCATGAGCACGGTGAGTGCGCCGAGTCCGTCCCAGAGGTTGTCGAGGGCGAAGAGTCCTTTGCTCATGGAGCGTGTGCTCTGATACTCCAAGGTCACGAACGAGCGTCCCAACTCCACGGTCTGCGGGAGGTAGTCCCGGATGAACGTGTCGGAGAAGTGGAACATGTGGGAGGTTGCCAGTTCCGGCTGTCCTTGGGCGTCGAAGCGAATTTCGTGACCCGGGAGGAAACGATAGCCTCCCAAAATCACCTCGTCTTCCGGATCCCAAACGATGAGTTGATAGTAGGGATGCTCACACGTGTCAAATTCGTCCCAGTCCAGCTCTTTGCCCGTACCACCTCCGGCTGCGCGGAAGGCGATTTCTCGGAGACGTCCGATTTCTCTCATCACGTTCGGCGCTTGTTGGAAGGTGATGATGTAGATTTCATTTCCGGCTTTGTTGGTTCCCCGGAGTCGGCGATCCGGAGTGAGTTCTGTCTTGAGCAGCGTTTTCTCAACGGGAGGAATGATAGGAGTCATGGTGATAGAGTGGGAGGGAACGGAAGGTTGTTGTCTGTCTGGTCAGTTTTGGTTTTTCGGGGGCAGTTCATAGACTTTGGTTCTGACGAAGTCTGCCCAATCCGCGGGACGGCGGCTGGCGTCGAAGACGGTGTGGGGTATGGGTTTTCCGATATAGACGTCGAACTTTTTGTGTCGGTTCAGGAACATCTCGTCGGAGAGGTAGAGCATGGCGAGATTGATTTTCAGTCCTAGGCGTTTGCACCAGGCGGCGATGCGATAGAATCGTTCAGAGTTTCGTCCGCTGAAGAAGATTGGGACAACGGCTCTCTGTGTCTCGATGCTTTTCTGGATGAACGTTTTGTTCCACGGCAGGTCCTGAATCACTCGGTCAATCTTGCGGGAGCAGAGTCCGGCGGGAAACATGATGACGTGGTTATCGCTTTGGAACACCGCCTCCACCAGTCGCGGCAGGTCGCGACTTTGTTTTCCCGTTTTGTTGATGGGGACGCAGAGCGGGGCGAGTCCGGGAAGATTCATCAAAAGGTCGTTGACGAGATAGCGAATGCGGCCGTCGTAGTGGTTGCCCAAGATGTGACCGATGGCAATGCCGTCGGGACCGCCGAGGGGATGGTTGCTGACGAAGGTGAAGCGGCTGCCGTCGCTGTCGTCGGGAAGGTTTTCCAACCCGTGAACTTCGAGTTGCATGTCCAAGTATTTCACCGTTGCGTCCAACCAAGGCACGCCTTTCATGTCGCCCGTCGCAGCCAGATGCTCGTTGACTTCATCCTGATGGGCGATGCGTTTCAGCCAGTTTCTGACAAAGCGGGGCACGTAGCGAGCCTTCTTGCCCGCCTTGGAGTCTAAAATCTCGTCAATGTCAATTCTAAAAACCTTTTCTTGTGACATGAGAAGAATTTGTCTTACGTAAGAGACTGCAAAAGTAAGTAATTAACTACAGATGACCAACACAGTTTCTGCACATTGTGCCGAGTTTTCTTCAAATCTTCAACAAAATGTGACGAATTTGGGGGTGCTGTGCAGAGAAGTCCTACAGGTTTTGCGCCTCCCTCATGAAAATAAAATAGTACTTTTGTACCGAAAATTCAAAACTCCCTCCGTTTCGCGCGTTTTTTCTGCTGCGCGTGCGGAGGTTTTCAAAAGCCCATTCCATTCCCATGAATACCCTCACTTTGGTCAATATAGAGTTTGCCGCCGCGACACATCTGATGATGAGTCTCGTGCTTTTTTTCTTCGCCCGCCGCAGCGTTCAGTTTTTGTCGCAGGCGTGGATTATGCTCCTCATCTGTTTGCTCTACTGCGGGGCACTTTCTTTCTTCGCCTGTGGCGGAGTGGTGCCTTCGCTCGGCATTCTGCACCCCGTGATGCTCATCTATTTGATGATATGTTCCTTCCTCTTGAGCGTCTATCCCCTCGGACTTTGCATGCCCGGTTATTTGCAATGGGGAAGAATGTGGGGATATGCAATTCCCGCTTTGTGTGTCATTTTCATCTACGGCATGGGAGCGGCGGTCGGCAGCAACCTCGCCAAGGTCTATGAACTTGACGATTTCCTTCAGTATTTCCTTTCCGGCGACATCTTGTTGCGCCTCATTGCGCTCTTGCTTTCGGGCTACTACATTGTGAACATTTTCCGTCTTCCTCACCGTCTTGTTCGCAGCATGCAACTCCCGTCGGATTTGATTGCCTACGGCAGCGCGCTGGGTGCCGTCAGCATTTTCTTTGTCGTCATTGCGGTGAAATTCAGTCTCGTTCTGCTCAACATTTATGTCTTTCTCTTCACCTTGGTGAACCTTTTCCTTTTCTTCCGCATCCTTCGCCCGTCGGTGGAAGGAATGGCGTATCCCGCGATTCACGAGGTGGAAAAAATGCCCACGCAGGAAGAAATCACGCAGTCCGAAATCGACGACTTCAACGAGGCGAACCTCAAGCGTTTCAAAATGATGGAGTATATCATGCTCCATGAAAAGCCCTTCATCGACACGATGTTCAACCGCGAACGCCTCTGCCGTCTCGTCGGCTTCAACCGTCACGTCGTTTTGCAAAGCCTTCGTTCGCAGGGATATAACGACATCCATGAATACATTTCCCGCCACCGCGTCGCGGAGTTACGCCGACTCATCGAGAGTGGCGAAGTGACGGAACTGAAGGAAACGGACAAGGTCGGTTTCAAAACCTCGAAAACCGCCATCGTTTGTTTTGAACGCTACGAAGGCACAGACCTCAACGCGCTCCTCGAGGAACATGCCGCCGCCCGCTCGGAGGAGCCGACGGAGCAAAAGGCTGAGGACGGCGCGACAGGGGAATGATGCGTTGGAAGAGGACAGCATTTTTTCGCATGTAAGAAGTAGTTTTTGGGAACATGAATGTTCATGAATTGATTCATTAATAGTTCATTAATCATTAGTATTTTGTTTTGGTGAATGACGATAATGTCGCCACGTGCAGGGCATTGTCGATGACGGTGTCGGCTAATAGCGATGACGGCAGTATAGGAGGTGCAGTGTCCCACTGCACACAGCCCCGCTGCGTAGCCGACTGCGTGCAGGAAAGTTTACATCGGTAGCCACGTGCAGGGCGGACGCGATGAATCGCGTCCCTACTCGCAATCATCACTTTTTCGATGGTTGAAACGCAGGTAAATGATTGGTAAACAAATGTTTTCAAAAAAGGTCAGCATGTAGGGGCGCGATTCATCGCGTCCGCGCCACCGTGGGCTGAAAATAACCGACTAAACGCTCGCAAGTGGCTGAGTGACGTGAGACACGTCACCTCCTATTATTATCATTCCTAATAAAATTAATGGGACATTAATGAAACAATTAATGAGCATTAATGT
>JBJEAG010000156.1:0-2600 GCA_051868855.1 Alloprevotella sp.
CTCTTTGTCTCTTTGACTCTATTTTCAGCACAATGAAATACACGATTCCTTTCATCCTCTTCACCGCCACGCTCTGCGGACTGCTCGCTTCCTGTTTCGGAAACAGCAGAGCCATGCAAAACGGAGGCGAAGTCACCGGCCAAAAAGGAATGGCCTTCAACGAACCCGCGCCCTTCGGAATGATTGAAGTCAAACGCGGATACCTCAAAACCGGATTGGAACAAAACGATTCGCTCTGGGGAACCGTCACGCCCTCGAAAGACATCTCCGTCGATGGATTCTGGATGGACCAGACCGAAGTCACCAACTCGATGTACAGACAGTTCGTCGAGTGGGTCAGAGACTCCATCATCCGCGAACGTCTCGCCGACCCGCAATACGGCGGCGACGAGACCTTCAAAATTGAAGAGGACAGAAACGGAGACCCCGTCAAACCCTATCTCAACTGGGCAAAACCCATTCCTTGGAAAAAACCGAGTGAGGAACAGGAAAGGGCAATCCAAAGCGTCTATTACACGCATCCCATCGACGGAACCGTCATGCTGGATGCCAAACAACTCATCTATCGCTACGAGGTCTTTGACTATGAAAAGGCGGCGCTGAGAAAATATCGTCTCGACCCCAAGGAACGCTCGCTCAACACCGACGCACCGGCAGACCCCGACGAGGTCATCATGATTTCCAAAGACACTGCCTACGTCAACGACAACGGAGAAATCATTCGACAAACCATCGAACGCCCGCTCTCAAGTCTCTACGACTTCCTCAACACCTACATCGTCAACGTCTATCCCGACACAACCTGCTGGGTGAACGACTTCCCCAACGCGCAGCAGGAGCAGTACATGAAACTCTACTTCTCTTCGCCGAACTATAACGACTATCCCGTAGTCGGCGTCACCTGGGAACAAGCCGAGGCATTCTGCGCCTGGCGAACGAACTATCTGCTCCGCGGACTCGGACCGCAGGCACGCTACATCCAGCGCTACCGTCTCCCGACCGAAATCGAATGGGAATTTGCAGCACGCGGAAAAGAAGGAAATCCCTATCCCTGGCAAGGCGACGAAGCCAAATCAAAAGACGGTTGCTTCTTCGCCAACTTTAAGCCTGACCGAGGAAACTACACCGAAGACGGCAACCTCATCACCTCCCGAGTGGGCATCTACGGCGCCAACTCCAACGGACTCTTTGACATGGCGGGCAACGTCGCCGAATGGACCAGCACGGTCTATACGGAAGCCGGCGTCAACGCCATGGCGGATCTCAATCCGCAGCTTGTCTATAATGCCGCGAAAGAGGACCCCTACGTGTTGAAACGCAAAAGCGTGCGCGGCGGTTCTTGGAAAGACCCGATGTCGCTCATCAAATCGGCGTGGAGAAGTTGGGAATACCAAAACCAACCCCGCTCCTATGTGGGCTTCCGCTGCGTCCGCTCCAAAGCCTCCACCACCAGCGCCGTCTCCTCAGGAAAGAAGAAAAAATGAGTCGGCATGAACAGTGAGCCAAGGAAAACACAATCCCCACGCTCCTTCCGACAACCCAAACGAAACAAAAACACAGCTACGAAAAGATGGCAAGAAAAATAAACATCATCATCCGCCTGCAACACTGGATGGACAGCGTGCCGGGACAGACCTTCTTGAACTACGCCTACTCCTGGGGTGCCTCCATCGTCATCCTCGGTGCGCTCTTCAAACTGACCCACCTGCCGGGCGGCAACATCATGCTCTTCATCGGCATGGGCACGGAAGTCGTGGTGTTCTTCCTCTCCGCATTCGACCGTCCCTTCGACAAGAGCGAAATCGGAAAAGAACTGCCGCACGACTATGAAACCGACGAGGAAATCGAAGCACGCCTGCGAATCGAAGACGGCGAAGAACCCGACGAAGAAGACGAAGACGAAGATGACCTGCCCGAAGGAGCACACGCTCCCCTGCCGCACGTCGCCGCTCAAGGCGGAGGCAAAGTCATCGGCGGCGGAGGCGTTGTCGGAGGAAATGCGGGCGGAGCCGGCGGTTCAGTCATCATCATGGGCGGCACGTCTGCCCCGCAGTCCGACGAAGCAGCCGAGAGCGCAGCACCTGCCGCTCCCGTTGCTCCCGACCCCGTGGAGGCAGCTCGCCAAGCCATCGCCCTCAACACACCCGAAGGAGCCGAACCTTTCGAAAACGAAGCACAGCGTCTGGCTGCCATCATCCGCGCCGCCAACGACGAACTCCTGCGTCGGGCACAGGCAGCCCTCTCCCCCGAAATGGAAGCAGCCACGCAGGAATATATCGAGAAACTCCGCACCCTCGCCGACACCTTCCAAAAGGTGGACGAACAGAGTGCCAAACTCAGCCGCGACAGCGAGGAAATGGAAAACCTCAACCGAACCCTCACTGCCATCAACAAGACCTACGACCTCCACTTCAAGAGCATCAGCCAGCAAGTGGGCACCATCGAACAAATCAACGAGCAGACACGGCGCCTCGCCCTGCAAATCGAAGAACTCAACGGTGTCTATGGTCGCATGATTCAAGCGCTCACCGTGAACATGAACCGACAAGCACCGCAGCAAGGTTTCCAAGCACCGCAGCAAGGTTTCCAAGCACCGCAGC
>JBJEAG010000157.1:0-11967 GCA_051868855.1 Alloprevotella sp.
TTTTGCAGGGGTTTTGCAGGGGTTTTGCAGGGGTTTTGCAGGGGTTTTGCAGGGGGTCTGCAGGTTGCAGAAAGGTTGCAGAAAGGTTGCAAAATGGTTGCAAAAAGGTTGCAAAAAGGTTGCAGAAGAGGTTTGAAAGGTTTGAGGGGGGTGAGGGGTTTGAAAGGTTTGAATAGTTTGAATCGGTCACCGACTCTTTGACCCTTTTGACCCTTTAAAACCCTTTAGACCTTTAAAACCCTTTAGACCTCGTTTATTCCATATAAATGCTTTCGCCTTTGGCAATGTCCTCCAGCAGGCGGCGGGTGAACATTTGCGCACCGTGGTCGGAACTGAGGTGACCGTAGTCATAGTAGTCCTGTTCCTCGTAGCGCGTGTCGCCAAAGTAATAGAAAACTCTCAAATTGGCGTACTTCCTTTCAAGTGATTTAAAGAAGTTTACGTTATATGCTTTTAAAGCGGGGTCGCAGGCGTCATTGTAGGCAGGATAGACGGGCGGCACGACGATGGAGACGCGGATGCCTTTGTCGCGACAGTAGTCCAAGACTTCGTGGACGAGACGTATGTTCATGTCGCGGTCTTTGCCGCGGAGTCGCATCTCCTTGGTGTAGTCTTCAGCCTGCTTCTGCGTTTTCACCTTCCAGTTGAGGCGCAATCCCTCCTCGTAGGGGCGGCTGTCGAGTCCGCTCGGCGCGAAGGGTTCGTCGGTCTCCCCTTTGAAATAGTATTTCGTGAACTTTCGGAAGGCGAGTCTTTTCAGCGCGAGACATTCCAGGTGCTCCGTGACGCCGGGCTGCTCGTCGATGCCCATGTAGATACGATGGCCGTAGCGGTTCATCATGTTCTCGGGAATGCGGTCGTCGAAGTAGAGTTGCTGATAGGAGAAGCCCCAAATCAGGTGGCGGAGATGAGTGAGACGGTGCGCGTAGTGGAAGAACGACATGCAATTATAAGTCGTCATTTCTCCCGAGAGGGCAAGGTTGAACGACGTGGCGCTGTCCGGGAAGACGGCAGGGTCGATGCCTTCGTGGGCAACGGAACTGCCGATGACGAGGGTCGTCAGACTTTCGGCGCGCTGCTGCATGACTTCGTCTTTGAAGCGGAACTCGTTCGGAATGTTCCGCAGACTCCACTCAAAGAGCGCGATGGCGGTCAGCACCAAGCCCGAAAAGATGAGAATGCAAATCAGAAAACGTTTCATGGGCTCAGAACTGGAAATAGATGAAGGTCGATTGATTGCCCATGAAGAAATAGGTGCAGACGAAGACGGCGAAGTAGAAAATCCATCTCACGGGACGATAGGCAAAGAGCCGGCGGTGAGGGATTTGGAAGGCATGCTCCTTCTTGCGCTGCATCCATTCGACGAGCAGCACGATGCCGCAGTAGATGAGCGGCGTGTTGCCGTGCTTCGGGAATGTGCCGTCGAACTCACAGAACATGCGGCTGATGTAGCCCCAAGCCTGTCCGATGTTTTCGGCGCGGAAAATAATCCAGCCGATGACCACGAAACAGAAAGTCGTCAGCATCTGCAGCGCCTCCTTCCAAGAGGGATGCCAGCTGTGGGCGGCGACAACGTCTTTGCGTTTAGGTAGTTTTTTAAACAATAGGGGGGGGTACGAAGAGACAAGCGTGATAGAAGCCCCAAACGATGTAGGTCCAGTTCGCGCCGTGCCAAAGACCGCTGAGACCGAAGATGACGAGCGTGTTGCGCACCGTCTTCCACTTGCCGTTGCGGCTGCCGCCGAGGGGAATATAGACGTAGTCCACGAACCACGTGTTGAGCGAGATGTGCCAGCGACGCCAGAACTCGGCGATGTCGCGGGAGAAATAGGGCACGTTGAAGTTTCGCATGAGACGTACGCCGAAGAGTTTCGCCGTACCGATGGCGATGTCGGAGTAGCCCGAGAAGTCGCCGTAAATCTGGAACGTGAAGAACAAGGCTCCGACAATCAACTCTCCGCCGCTTTTGGTGGCATAGTCCGCAAAAATCTCGTTGCAGGCGGTGGCGCAGGTGTCGGCGACAACCATCTTCTTGAAAAGTCCCCAAAGAATCTGGCGCATGCCATCGACGGCGAGCGCATAGTCAAACTTGCGCGGTTTGAGGAACTGCGGCAAGAGGTTCGTGGCGCGCTCAATCGGTCCGGCAACGAGTTGCGGGAAGAAAGAGATGAAGGCGAGGAAGGCAATGACATCGCGCGTCGGTTCCAACTTGCGGCGATAGATATCTACCGTGTAACTCAGTGCCTGGAACGTGTAGAACGAAATACCCACTGGCAGGATGATGTTCAGCGAAGTGAGGTGCAACTGAATGCCCAGTCCGGAGAAGGCTTCGACAAGTTGCGAGGCGAAGAAGTCATAGTATTTCACCACGCCGAGGATGGCGATGTTGATGGCGATGTTGGTGCCGGAAATCACCTTCCTCCATTTCTTTGAATCGTCAAAGCGTTGCAAGAGGATGCCGCTGGCGAAGCTGCAGAGCGAGGTGAAGAGAATGAGCAACAGAAAGCGCCAGTCCCACCAGCCGTAGAACACGTAACTCGCCACGACCACAAAGAAGTTCTGCCACTTGAGCGGTTTGAAGACGTGCCAGTAGAGCAGAAACACGATGGGAAGGAAAATCAAGAATTCGAGAGAGTTGAAAAGCATGATTGTTCTCTTTTCTAATAATATGGAATAGGGTTGGGAAAAGCAAAGGGGGCTTTGGCGTTGGCTTTGGCGTTGGCTTTGGCTGGAATGGAGGTGGAGAACTCCGCTCCGTCAAGCGACGACTACTGCTAAGGCTCACGCCCCGACGAGCGAAAGCCACCGCTCTCACCGCTAACGGCGATAGAGCCTGCTGACGCGGTTGGTGAGGTCGATAAACTCCTGCACGGAGAGTTGTTCCGGTCGTTTTGTCATGAGCGGGGTGGCGAGGAAGTCAGCGTGTCCTTCCTGCACGGGCTCCCATTTCGAGTCCAAATCAGCGAGAAGCGGCCGGATGCTTCCCCTCATCATTTTGCGCCGTTGGTTGAAGGTCGTCTTGACCACACGTGTCAGAAGCTGTTCGTCGCAGTCCGGTTTCTCCACGTCATTTCTGACGAGACGCACGACGGCGCTGCGCACCTTGGGCGGCGGGTTGAAGACGCCCGGCTCCACGGTGAAGAGATATTCGACGTGATAGTAGAGTTGCACCAGTACGGTCAGGATGCCGTAGGCTTTGCAGCCCGGCGCTGCCGCCAGTCTCTCCGCCACTTCCTTCTGAATCATGCCCGTGCAGCAGGGAATCAGGTCGCGATATTCCAACATCTTGAAGAAAATCTGACTACTGATGTTGTAGGGATAATTTCCCGTCAGCAGGAAAGGCTTCCCGTCGAACGTGTGTTCCAGGTGCATTTTCAAGAAGTCGTCCTCGATGAGGTTAGGTTCCAGTTCCGGAAACTCTTTTCTGAGATAGGCGACGCTCTCAAAGTCCAGTTCGACGACTTTGAGCGGGCGTTGTTTCTTCAGCAGGAACTGCGTCATGAAACCCATGCCCGGACCGACTTCGAGAATCGGAAGTTCGGGATGACTATCGACCGTGTCGGCAATCGCTTCTGCCGTTCTGAGATCCGTCAGGAAGTGCTGACCCAGAAATTTTTTAGGACGTACTAAACGCATCTAAACAATTATTTCTACTTTTGCTTCTGTAAAACGCGTGTACCCTTTCGGCGCTTGACATCTTTTGTCAAAAAGGGACTGAAATCGGCTGCAAAGTTAAACAGAATATAACAAATGAGATTCCTCTTCAAGCAAATTCTTCGCATCGGGCTTCCCCTCCTTCTTGGTTTGGGAATTCTTTGGTGGATGTATCGCGACACGAGCGGTGATGTTTTTCTTGACAGCATTTTTCATCAGACCGATTGGCGTTGGATGGGACTTTCACTTCTGTTTGGCATCATTCCGCAGGTGATTCGTGCGCTTCGTTGGCAGCAGGCTTTGGAACCGTTGGGCGAAAAGCCGCGCCGCAGCGTCTGCGTAAACTCCATTTTCGTCTCCTACGCCGCCAGTCTCGTCATTCCCCGTTCCGGCGAAGTCACTCGTTGCGCCACGCTGAAGCGCATGGACGGTGTTTCCTTCACCAAGTCGCTTGGCACCGTCGTCACGGAACGTTTGGTGGACAGTGCTCTGATGCTGCTCTTCACGAGTGTAGCCTTCTTCTGGCAACTCCCTGTCTTCTTGCGTTTCCTTCGCACCACCGGCTTCAATGTCGGCGATTTGGCGCGGCAGTTCAGTGCGACGGGCTATTTGGTCACCGTTCTCTGTCTCCTCGCCGCCGTTTTGCTCGCCCTCATCCTCATTCGCGGACTGAAACTCTTCCGCAAAGGTCACGACCTCCTGCGCGACGTCGTCAGCGGAGTCGTTTCGCTGAAGAAAGTACGGAATCTCCCGCTCTACCTCCTCTACAGTGTGCTGATTTGGGTGGGCTATTTCCTTCACTTCTACATCGCTTTCTTCTGCTTCGACGCCACTTCCGGCATCCTTCCCGGCGAGGCGTTCCTCATCTTCTGCGTCGGCACGTTCGCCGTTCTCGTCCCGACGCCCAACGGTGCCGGACCGTGGCACTTTGCGGTGAAGACGATGCTCGTGCTCTACGGCATCGCCGAAGAACCCGCCGTCATGTTCGCCCTTGTCGTACACACGGTGCAGACCGCGCTCGTTGTCCTGCTCGGAATCTACGGCTGGGCACGACTGAACACGACAAAGCGTGTTCCCGCCGCCGAGAAAAAGTGAGCGGAGCACACATTATTATATATAGGACTCCGACTCCTTATTATATATAGTGCCGACTCCTTATTAATATATACGCCCACACATTATTATATATAGCGAAATTATTCATCCTTACACCTAATCTTATATTATGCGAGAAATTGCAAATCTTCAGCCTCAGGCTGTTTGGAAAAACTTTGACTTACTGACACAGGTTCCCCGTCCCTCCGGACATCTCGAGAAGGTGCAGAAGTTCCTGCTCGACTGGGCAAAAGAAAAAGGCGTCGCCGCTTTCCAGGACGAGGCCGGAAACATCATCATGCGCAAACCTGCCACGCCGGGCATGGAAGACCGCAAGTATGTCACTCTTCAGGGACACATGGACATGGTGCCGCAAAAGACGACCGACAGTCCGCACGACTTTGAGAACGACCCGATTGAAACCTACATCGATGGCGAATGGGTGCGCGCCCGCAACACCACCCTCGGCGCCGACGACGGCATGGCTGTCGCCACCATCATGGCAATCATGGAGGACGACTCCCTGCCGCACGGTCCGATTGAAGGCTTCATCACAGCAGACGAGGAAACCACCATGTGGGGCGTGAACCACATGAAGCCCGACGTGCTCGAAGGCGACATTCTCCTCAACCTCGACAACGAAGAAGAGGGAGAGATGGTCATCGGTTCTGCCGGCGGCGTGAACCTGACCGCCACTTTGGAATATAAGGAAGTAGAGACCGACACCGACGATGCTGCTGTCAAGGTCACTCTTTCCGGACTCCTTGGCGGACACTCCGGCTGCGAGATTCACGTCGGTCGTTGCAACGCCAACAAGACCATGGCGCGTTTGGTGCAAGACGCCATTGCCAACTTCGAAGCCTGCCTCGTGTCGTGGAAAGGCGGCAACATGCGCAACGCCATTCCCCGCGAAGCCGAAGTGGTGCTGACTCTGCCGAAAGAAAACGTCAGTGCGCTCGCTGAGGCTGTCGCAGAGTGGGAACAGACCTTCAAGGCGGAATATGGTTTCATTGAACCGTCGCTCGCTCTCACCATGGAAGAGGTGGCTCACGCCGAGACCATGGTTCCTTCCGGCATTCAGGACAATCTCGTCAATGCCATCTGCGCCGCCCACAACGGCATCCTGCGCTACATTCCCGACGTCCCCGGCATCGTTGAAACGTCCTCGAACCTCGCCGTCGTTGAAATTGGCGGCGGAAAGGCAGAGGTGCTCATCCTCATTCGCTCCTCTCGCGACAGCATGCGCGAATGTCTCGTCGAGACTTTGGAAAGTGCCTTCAGCATGGCGGGCATGAAAGTCGAAACGGGAGGCGAATATCCCGCATGGCAGCCTAATCCGAAGAGTGAGATAGTTGAACTCATGCAGGATATCTATCGTGAAATGTTCCAGCAAGAAAACAAAGTCCTTGTCATCCATGCCGGCCTCGAGTGTGGCGTCATCGGTGCCCATCGTCCCCACATGGACCTCGTCAGCTTTGGTCCGACGCTCCGTTCTCCCCACACTCCGAACGAGCGTTGCCACATCCCCTCCGTGGCTAAGTACTGGGACTTCGTCAAGGAAATCCTCGTGCGCATTCCGAAGAAATAAGGAGCGCGTGAACTTTGTTTCTGAAATAAAAATCTTCGTTCCGGAAATAAGATTCTTCGTGTCGGAAATATAAGTCTTTGCTTCGGAAATATAAATCTTCGTTTTGGTTTCCCCCTTGGGCAGGTTCTTGTCGTCCAACAAGACCTTCTCAGCGGGGAAACCGCTTTTTTTGTGAAGTCATCCCTTATATTTTCGCGGCGTCTCGGCACTGCGTTTCGTTCTTCTTTCCTAACTTTGCCGCCGCATGAAGAACCAGTTCACGGATATTGCAGTCTGAGCATCGCTCCCTCGGGAGTTTGATGCGAAATGTTTTTGTTTTGTGTTTCCTGCGCGGCGCACCGACAGGAAACCTTTTGCTTGTGCGCCTTTTTTTCATGAGGGAACGAAAACTTTTTCTTTCCGAAATTCAATTCCCCCCTCACCGAAACGCCTTTGCGTTTCCCAAAACATTTTTTACAGACATGCAAGAACAAACCTCTTCCTCCATCCACGATTTTGATTTCTCTTTGATTTGTGACTATTTCTCCCACCTCCGCCGTCAAGGTCCGGGCAGCAGTGCCACCACTCGCCGCGCCGTGCAACTCTTGGGCGGCGTTCGCGGACTGCATCTTGCCGACGTCGGCTGCGGCACAGGCTCCTCGGCGTTGTTGCTGGCGAAAAGCGGCGCGGCGAGTGTGACCTGCGTCGATTTTTTTCCGCAGTTTCTCGACAAACTCTCCGAACGTTCCGCCGAAGCGGGAGTCGCCGACCGCGTTCATCCGCTTTGCGGCGACATGTCCTCCCTTCCTTTCGCCCCTTCTTCGTTGGACGGCATTTGGTGTGAAGGTGCTGTCTATAACATGGGCTTCCGCGCCGCGCTGACTTCGTGGCGTCAGTTCTTGAAACCGGGCGGTTTCATTGCGCTGACCGAAGCCGTGTGGCTCACTTCCCGTCGTCCCGCCGAGGCTGTCGATTTTTGGGCTGAGGCTTACGACGGCATTGACTCCGTTTCTGCAAAGATGGCGGAAGCGGAAGCCTGCGGCTACGTTCCCGTGGCTTCGTTCGTGCTGCCTTCGACTTGCTGGACGCGGGAGTTCTATCGTCCTGCCCGTTCCGTTCAACGCGACTTTCTGGCTGCCCATCCCGGCAACGCGACGGTGAGGGCGTTCATCGAGAATCAGCGTCGCGAAGCAGAAATCTTCGAACGCTGCGGAACGTCCTACGGCTACTGCTTCTTCCTGTTGCGTTGTCGTTGAACGTCTTTCCCGAACCTTTAGTCCTTTACGCCGAGTGATGCTCCTCACTCGGCGTTTCTAACCCTTTTTCCTTCCCCAGAAATCGCACTTTGTTCTGTCTGCGAGACAAAATCAAGGCAAAACCGTTCTGTCGATAGAACAAAAATCGAGTGTTTCCGTTCTGTCGATAGAACAAAAATAGCGTAATTCCATCTTATCGATAAGACAAAACGTATGTTCCGTTTAAAAATTCTCCATTCTTTTTGCTTTCCGGTGAGGGTTTTGGAAAAGTTTAGAGTGCTGAAAGCACGACAAGATGCTAGCCCAGGGTGAAGCGAGCGTAGCGAGCGAGAACCCTGGGTTATGGTGTTATAAGTAATTGGAGTGCTGAAAGTACGACAGATTGTCTGAACCTATTTCAAGAATTAGATTAGGATGTGCTTCATCAAAAGCTAAATCTGTCGTACTTACAGCACTCTATCTTAGGGTGACTTCTTACCCGGGGTTCTCACTCGCTGCGCTCGCTTCACCCCGGGCTAGTATCTCGTCCTCCTTCGTCGGACTCGTTCGTGCTTTCAGCACTCACCATCCGTCTCTTTGTATATAATCAACCTTGCTAACCAATGAACTCCATTCATTGCATTCTTTCACGGAACATTTACATTTTGTAGTGTGATATCTCTTGGGGGAGATGATGATTCTATGTAATGACCTTCTTCTTGAACTGTACGAATAGCACAAATATTCTAGCACTTTTGTTGAACTTGTATTTTAAAAGCTAAGCTCACTCCGCCACGAGTGTCCAGAGAAGGTAGAGGTTGAGGGCGGAGACGAGGGAGGCGAGGGAATAGAGGATGACGTTCGTGGAGCGTTTGTTGGCATAGTCGCCCATGATTCGGCGCGACGAGGTGAGACGGACTTGCGTGAACATCGTGATGGGTAACTGCAAACTCAGAACAGCCTGGGAGACGATGAGGCCTTTGAAAGCATCGCCAATGAAAAGCAAAACGACGAAGGCACCGACGTAGGAGATGAGAATACCGGCGCGTGAGTGAACGTCCTTGGAGTCGTAAGCCTCGTCATACATTCCCGAGAAAACGCAACCTGCCGCCATGCCGCTCGTGACGGTGCTCGAGATGCCCGCCAGCAACAAGGCAATCGCAAACACGGTCGCCGCCGCACCGCCCAGCAGTGGCGCGAGCAGTCCGCCGGCATCGGGCAGCGAATCCACGAGTTTTCCCTGTGCGAAGAAAGTGTCGGCTGCAAGGACAATCATTGCGGAGTTTATTGCCCACCCGATGGTCATGGCGAGCAGCGTGTCGTAGAACTCATATTTCAGAGCGTGCTTGATGCTGTCCTTTCCTTTCTCTTTGAACTGACGGCTCTGAATCACCTCGGAATGAAGGAAAAGGTTGTGGGGCATGACGACGGCTCCGAGCACACTCATGACAATCAACATGCTCCCCTCCGGCAGAGAAGGCGTCACCGCCGCCGCGGCAGCCGCCGCCCAGTCCGTGTCGGTCAGCGTGAGTTCATAGAGAAAAGAAAATCCAATGAGAGAAACGAAGGCGATGATTCCGCGCTCGACGCGGCTGTAACCGTTCGTGAAAAGCAACAGCGTGCAAACCACCACTGCCAGCGCGGCGCCGACGACGAGCGGCAGTCCGAAGAGCATTTCCAGGGCGATGGCGGCACCGAGGATTTCAGCCAGCGACGTGGAAAGCGAGGCAAGCATGGCGCTCCAAAGAATCGTGCGACTGACAGGGCGTGAAAAGTTTCGCGTCGTTGCTTCCGCCAGACATTGTCCCGTGACAATACCGAGGTGCGCCACGTTGTGTTGCAGAATGATGAGCATCACGGTCGAGAGCGTGACGACCCAGAGCAGCGCATAGCCGAAAGTTGAGCCTGCCGCAAAGTTAGACGCCCAGTTTCCCGGGTCGATGAATCCCACGGTGACGAGCAGTCCCGGTCCGATGTAGCGCAGGATGTCGAGACCGCCGGAGAGGCTACCCTCTTTGGCTTTCCAATGTTTTCTCCAGTCTTGAATTTTTTCTTTGAGCATGATTCGGGGTGAAGGGGTGGGGGATGAGTGGAGCGTGATGTTTTTGTGTGTTTTTCTCTGCTGACGAAAAGCGCGATGCAATCAAAAAGCCGGTTGCGCTGTGTCAAGGTGCGACCCTCGGCATCCGCCAACCGGCTTTGTTTTTTCTCGTTCAGAGGTTGCTGCTTCAGCGACAGACGTTTTTTTCATCGTCGCTCAGCGGCAGCGTTCTCGGCTTCAATCAATAGTTCTCAGCACGGAGTTCGAAGAAACTCTGCGGGTGAGCGCAGACGGGGCAGAGTTCGGGCGCTTTTTTGCCGACCACGATGTGTCCGCAGTTTGAGCACTGCCAAACACAGTCACCTTCGCGAGAGAAGACGACACTGTCCTCGATGTTTTTGAGGAGTTTGCGATAGCGAGCCTCATGTTCTTTTTCGATGGCTCCCACCATTTCAAACTTGGCAGCAATTTCGTCAAAACCTTCTTCGCGAGCCTCTTTTGCGAACGTAGCGTACATGTCCGTCCACTCGTAGTTTTCGCCGTCGGCAGCGTCAGCAAGGTTGGTTTTTGTGTCGGGCACTGCTCCACCGTGGAGATATTTGAACCACAGTTTAGCGTGTTCTTTTTCGTTCTTGGCGGTTTCGGTGAAGATGTTGGACATTTGCACGTAGCCATCCTTCTTTGCTTTGGAGGCATAGTACTGATATTTGGCGTGAGCCTGACTTTCGCCGGCGAAGGCTGCAGCAAGATTCTGCTCAGTCTTTGTTCCTTTGAGTTCTTTCATTGTGTTGGGAGAATAGGAGTTTATAAAAACCGGCCGGATGGCAAGGTGTCGTCCGGTCGGTTGGAATGAAAAATGAATTATTTCTTGAAGTAGCGGTTGTAGAGTCCTTCGAAGCCTTTGCCGTGGCGAGCTTCGTCGCGTGCCATTTCGTGAACGGTGTCGTGGATGGCGTCGAGGTTGAGCTCTTTGGCACGTTTAGCGATGCGAGTCTTGTCTTCGCAGGCACCGGCTTCCGCATTCATGCGCTTTTCGAGGTTAGTCTTGGTGTCCCAAACGACATCGCCGAGAAGTTCAGCAAACTTGGCGGCGTGTTCTGCCTCTTCCCAAGCGTAGCGCTTAAAGGCTTCTGCCACTTCGGGGTAGCCTTCGCGGTCTGCCTGACGAGACATGGCGAGATACATTCCGACTTCCGTGCACTCTCCGTTGAAGTGTGCGTTGAGGTCTTTAATCATTTCTTCGTCGCAGCCCTTTGCCACGCCGATTTCGTGTTCAGCGACGAAAGAGAGTCCGCCTTCTTCAGCGAGTTCTTTGAACTTGGATGCGGGAACGCCGCACATGGGGCATTTTTCAGGAGCGTGCTCGCCTTCATAGACGAAGCCGCAAACGGTGCAAATGAATTTCTTTTTCATGATTGGATTGGAGTTAAAGATTGATTGAATTTGATTGTTATTCTCAGAGGATTCTTTGGTCGCACGTGTGCGACGACGCGTGCGGAATTTTTGTCTGTGTGAGTTTTTGCTGTGTGATTGTCATTTTTTTCAGCACTGTGCGCTGCGTTTCCGTTTTGCGCTGCAGCGTTTGCAGCGACCTCGGAAATAGAGGGCGGCATGTTCGGACTCGAAACCTTCCGGCAGGACGGTCAGTTCGCGGAACTTTTCTTTGTCAATGGCGATGTCGAAGACCTTTCCGCAATCTTTGCAAAGAAAATGAGCATGATCCGAGGTGTCATAGTCAAAGCAGACGTTTCTCTCGTCAATGGTCAGTTGTTTCGCCGCTCCAAGTTCGGTGAAGAGTTTAAGGGTGTTATAGACGGTCGTCTTGGAAAGCGTCGGCATGCTGACGTGCAGTGCGGAATAGATTTCCTCTGCTGTCGGGTGAGTTCTGTGAGCCATCAAATATCCCATGACTGCCATTCGCTGCATGGAGGGCTTGATGCCGTGGTCGGTGAGATAGGAGACAGTGTCGGGCGTGTGAGTCCTCATGTTGTATCTATTACAATTTTGTTTGTCAAGCAAAAGTATTTTGTTCTGCTTGATTGACCAAATTATTCGTGCAAAAAAAGTATTATTATTTTCTATCCTCGCCCGTTTTGTTTCTATTTTGCGCGTTTTGTCCCACTTTCTCCGTGCTGAGAGGAAGACGGAGGTGTTTTTGTTCCGAGGGCGTTGCCGCTCGGGATAAAGGTGCAGCCTTCCGGGCTGGACTGAGGGGCGAGGCTTCCTATCCGGGGGCAACAAGTTGCCGCCCGGTTATCCGAGTGTAGCCTTTCAAGCTAATGTCGCAAAGGATGATGACGAAGTTGGCAAACGCGATTCATCGCGTCCGCGCCACCGATTGCAGCAAATGCCGAGTTGATGCTCGCAGGTGGCTG
>JBJEAG010000158.1:0-2575 GCA_051868855.1 Alloprevotella sp.
CTCCCGATGAAGCAGAAATGTCTAATTTAAATGCTACTTTTTGTAGCGGAATCAATTTTCGATTTTCAACATCAGAGAACTTCCAAGAAAGCTTCGAGAGGACACCTTCCTCCCTCCCGCATCCGCCGAAGTTCACACGAAGTTTTGCAAAATTAAGGATTCATCGGCAGATAGGGGGATTTTACGCAAAGAAAAGTCAATCGCGTTTTGCTGATGCCGAGGCGCGAAATGACACCGAAACAACTGTAACACAGACTGACAACGTCCGAGAGAGCCTTGTCGGAACAAAGAAGAACCACTCCGCCGCTGCGACCTTTCTCTCTGCACATTGCAAAAAAAGGTTGCTGACCTCTTCGTCATTCGGGAAAAATACCCCAATTTTGTAGTCGCTTTTCCGCTTTTCAAAAGAAGAAACCTCCATTCATGTCCGACACCCAGAATTGGCAAAGTTGTTTGGAGTTCATCAGTCAGCAGGTCTCTCAGCAAGACTTCCGAACCTGGTTTGAACCCATGCAGTTCGTCAGCTTCCAAGCCGACGAACTGACGTTGTCTGTGCCCAGCAGATTCTTTGCCGAATACGTGGACGGACACTATCCCGAGACGCTGAAGAAAGCACTCGTCGCTCACTTCGGCGAGAAGGTGCGCCTGCGCTACAAACTCTCCGCCGACACCGCGCCGCTCCCCGAAAAGACTGCCGCCCCACTTCAAGCGGGACACCCGCAGCAGAGCGCCGACGCGCGACGGCTGCCGCCGCTCGACCCGCAACTGAACGTGCGCTACACGTTCGAGAACTTCGTCGAGGGCGTCAGCAACCGCCTCGCGAGAAGCGTGGGACTCAGCATCGCCAACAATCCCGGAAAGTCTTCCTTCAACCCCTTCTTCCTCTACGGACCGAGCGGCGTGGGAAAAACACACCTCGTCAATGCCATCGGCGTCAAAATCCGGGAACTCACACCGGAAAAGCGCGTGCTCTTTGTTTCCGCCCACGTCTTCAAGACGCAATACACGGACTCCGTCATCCACAACACGTCGAACGATTTCATCCACTTCTATCAAACGGTCGATGTGCTCATCATCGATGACATTCAGGAAATCACGACTTCCAAAACGCAACTCGCCTTTTTCCACATCTTCAACCATCTCCAACAAAACAACAAGCAAATCATCATCACCTGCGACCGCCCGCCCGTGCTCTTCGAGGGCATCGAGGAGAGAATGCTGACGCGCTTCAAATGGGGAATGGTGGCAGAACTGGAAAAACCGGACTCGCAACTGCGCAAAGACATCCTCCTCTCCAAAATCCGACGCGACGGACTCCAATTTCCGGAAGAAGTGGTGAAATATATCGCAGAAAATGTGGAAAGCAGCGTGCGAGAACTCGAAGGAATCATCAATTCCATCATGGCGAACTCCGTTGTGGATAACTGCGAAATTGACCTCGAACTCACCCGCCGCGTCGTGGCGAGAGCGGTCAATCTCGAAAAGAAGAAACTCTCTGCCGACGACATCATCGCCGCCGTCTGCGGACACTACGGCGTGAAAGCCAAAGACCTCAACTCAAAAAGCCGAAAGAGAACGGTGGTCGCCGCAAGACAACTTGCCATGTTCCTCTCGCACAAATACACCGGCGCATCCTACAACCTTCTCGGACGAAAGTTCGGCGGAAAAGACCACACCACCGTCCTCTACGCCTGCAACCAAGTCTCCCGCCGCATCAGCACCGACAAAAACTTCAGAAGGGAAGTTGAAGACCTCGAAAGTGTGCTTAAATAAGAACAAATTGAGGACGGCTATAATATTACAGCTTTCAACAAAAACATCAAATTGTTGGAATTTTCCAAAACTCTTATTGGAATTCCAATGGAAGTGTATAAGTTTCTCGAAAATTTAAGAAGCAGGTCATAGAACTTATGTCTGAAGAGGTTAAGCCTACTATAGATGAGTTGTGCAAAAAGATTAACAGGAAGAAATCAACGACTTATAACCTACTAAAATCCCTCCGTGACAAAGGGTTTCTGAAATAATACTGCATTTGACATCTATGAATAAGGACAAAAGCGAAAAATGCTCAAATGTATGAATCACCTATAGATTGTTTTTGCTGTCCGGTAAAAGCATCATGTTTGCTTTAGACCGGATGGCAAGAGCTGCATCCCTCACCATTCGAGCAAGGAACTTGTCCACCGTCAGCATCAATATCTTTAACCTGCATTATTCACACTGTTCCGTCACGAAAGGTCTAAATGGCAGTGCATCAGCGTGAGCACAGCGATGACGATGCAGAATGTAGTAAATCCTACTTTCAAAGAGGAAGAGCGAGCACCACGCTGAGGGGCTGCCAGTTAGGCCTTGCAGTAGGAACGAGTATGAATAATGCAGGTTAATACGTTACGACCATTTATCGAACTGCTCAAATAATATTTACCGAACGCTTCCTTTTGAACCTTTTCTGAATTTCGCCGGAATTTTTCATGTTTTTGTGTTACTTTTGCACGGGAGACGCAAAATGCAACTGCTTTTTGTCTCCTGCCGCGGACGAACACGCATTCATTCCTCCGCTCGGCGACAACAGTCA
>JBJEAG010000159.1:0-11923 GCA_051868855.1 Alloprevotella sp.
AATATCATCTCTAAGAAATCAAAAACCAACTCAACCTAATTTATAGAACATCCCTAAAAAGAATTTTTTATTGTTCTCTCTCTATACATCTGTTAGGAAGGTCTTCGCAGGGATGCGCGGGCCTTCCGTTTTTTAATGAGAAAGCAGTCAAATCCAACCATCCTATAAACAAAAAAAGTTATTTTTGCATCAAAATGAATAACGAATCACGCATTTGCTAATCGTTATGTGCTTATACCCAACAGAACACGCTGAGTGTAACATATTCTTTATCCACAGAAAAAGATGAAATCTGTAATCAAGAATCTTTCTCAAGGACTCAACAAAATGCAACTGAAGAAAACTCTCATGACGCATGGCATCACTTGGAGTGATGTGTTCACCATGTTGTTATGGGCTTTATTGTTGAGCATTCCGGCAAGTTACGAGCCACACCACTTTGCCAAGACACTCTTTGGCACAGCATTGTGTACTTCCCTCGCCTATAGTTCTGTAACATATATGCTTGTGCGTAGAAAAAAGGGGATAAAGTTAGCTGTGTACATTGTGCTTATGGCACTTTTCACCATAGAGACTTTTACCTACATCAGGTTTGGCTCACGCCTAAACCCTGCCATACTGACCTTGATATTGCAGACATCGTGGAGAGAGATACAGGAGTTTACGGAAGTATATTTTTTCTCTTGCGAAACGGCTCTCATGCTCGTGGCGATATGTGTGGCATGTTTTTGTTTTTCCTATTTACAGAGAATCATTTCTTCATCATGCAGAAAGCCAAGTTGGCTACTTAGCGTTACGGTGTTGCCATTATGTCTTCTGGGATTTTTCCAGCCGTGGCTATTGCCGGAGGAACTACCAATGGGGCAGACAACCGTCAGCGAGATGTTAATATCAATAGACTTCGTACGGGAGAAGCATGCAGAGATAGAAGAAATTGAACGCCACATCAATAGAATCAACATCCTTTCACAGCCAGCAAAGGAAGAAGCTCCGGTGATTGTCTTTGTGATTGGAGAGTCATTTAACAGACGTCACTCCAACCTCTATGGCTACCCGCTTCTCACAACCCCTTTTCTGACAAATAAGGAGAGAGAAGGCAGTTTGATTTTGTTCTCAGAAGTTCGGAGCCCTGCCAGATCCACCTCAAGTGCCATGCGCTACTTGTTCTCTCTTAAAGGATGTGGTGCTGAAACGATAGAAGGTGAACGTTATGTGCTTGTCCCGGCATTGTTCAGAAAAGCTGGCTACCGGGTCGCATATTTTGACAATCAGTTCACACGTGGCACAGGAGGAGAGACTGACTATACTTGTGCTTATTTCCTTAATCCGCAATTAATAAGCCGAAGTTGTTTTGATTATCGTAATAATGAAATAGAAATTTATGACGCAGACTTTATCGACAAGTATAAAGACAGATTTTATAAGACTGAAAAATCGCTCAATATAATTCATCTTTACGGACAGCATTTTGCTGCGAACAAGCGATACCCCCAAAGCTTCGGACGATTCAAGGCATCCGACATAAAGCGGAATGACCTGACAGAGAACGAGAAAACAGCCATTGCCGAATACGACAATGCCACACTTTACAACGACTCTGTTGTGGGTAACATAATCAGAGAGTTTGAGGATGTGGACGCTGTCGCGATTTATCTGTCTGACCATGGAGAACAAGTCTATGAAGGCAAGAACCACTACTTTGGCAGATGGAACTTTTCACACTTGACAGAAGAGTCAAAGGATCACATTTACCATGTGCCAATGTTTGTGTGGGGGAGTGACTCATTCAGACAGAAGCATCGGGATGTCTGGGACAAACTGACAGCGGCGAAGAATATGCGTTTGTGCAGTGCAGATATACCTTTCATGCTTCTTGACATCGCATCGGTAGTGTCAAACTATAATAACGCGCCGCGCAGTCCATTGAAGAAAGGTTTCAAGGAACATGAAACAATCATAGAGGATTAGAGGGGACAACGCCAACTCATCCTCCTAAGCGAAACATACTCTATGAAAGGAATACATCTGAAAAATAGAATATTTTGAATGACAGGGGCTACGCCAAAAGCGAGAAAAACAAAGTTCTCGGAGCGAGAAAACAGCCTGGACAAGCGAGAAAACGAAGTAGAAAAAAGCGCCAAGAAAAAATTATTCGTACTTTTGCCGCGGTTTCAAAACGCCGACCCCTCGGGGAAGACCATTTGAACGCTCAGAACACCCCTCAACGTAAAACCCAAAACGTTTCGGTTCGATGCGCACCTACTGGAGTTACAACAAATCTTTGAGAACGCTCGACACTTGGCAGCCCGACTGCTGGGTGCAAGTCACGTGTCCCACTCCGGAGGACGAAAAGTTCCTGCTCGAAGAACTCAAAGTGCCGGACTACTTCCTCGACGACATCCGAGACAAAGACGAACGCTCCCGCTACGAATACGACGAAGGTTGGTCGCTCATCATCCTCCGCATCCCCTACGTCAAAGAAGTTGCCAGCCGCACGCCCCACACCACCATCCCGATGGGTATTATCCTCAACAAGGGGGTCTGCATCACGGTCTGCAACTACGAGACGAACATGATGATTGACTTCGTCTCCTATCAGCAAAAGCGAAACCAAGGCTTCACCGACTCCGTGGACCTCGTCTTCCGCCTCTTCCTCTCCTCAGCGGTGTGGTATCTGAAACGCTTGAAGCAAATCAACGTTCTGATTGAAGAGGCAAAACGAAACCTCGACCGACAAATCGACAACGAGGATCTCATCGGACTCTCCCGTCTGCAAGACAGTCTGACCTATTTCATCACTTCCATCCGCGGCAACGAAACCCTGCTTTCCAAACTGAAGTTCAAACTTCCCGTCGATGAACTTGACGCCGACCTCATCGAAGACGTCACGATTGAGATGAACCAGGCGAGAGAAACCACCAACATCTACGCCAACATTCTTGACTCCACGATGGAGACCTACGCCAGCATCATCAACAACAACATGGCGGGCGTCATGAAACAAATGACGAGCGTTTCCATCATCCTCATGTTCCCGACACTCATCGCGAGCATCTTCGGAATGAACCTCATCAACGGCATGGAATCTTCCTGGTGGGGCTTCCCCGTGGTGATTGTGCTCTCGGTCATCGTCACAGGACTTTTCTATGGCGTCTTCCGCTGGAAAACGTGGATTTGACGCCCGTTTTCTCGGTCAGAAAGCCCCAAAACACGACTCAAATCAGCAAAAACACAAGGAATGACTAAGTTTTCTCCCCGAAAACTTGGTCATTTTTCTTAAAAGCACTTCATTTGCGTGATTTTAAGTGCGTCATCTCTCCCCCAAAAGTGTTCGGGAGAGAAAAATGACATAGACCCTCATCCAAAAATCTGTTATGGACGAAATCAAGAACCTTGCCGGAGTGGCAGACGCAACCGCCTCTGCCCCCGAAGCTGCGCCTGCACCCGCAGAAGCAGAAGAAAAGTTGGAAACCGCCGTCGCCGCTGAAGCGCCCGAAACCGCCGCGCCCGAACCGGAAGTAGCCGAAGCGCCTGCCGAAGAGGCACCGGCAGCCGAAGCACCTGCCGAAGAAGCAGCACCGGCTGAAGAAGTGAAATCAGAAGCCGCCGCACCCGAAACTGTCGAGGCTGCACCGACTGAAGAGGCTTCCGCCGAAGAAGAGGCGCCCGCCGCGCCCGAAGTCGAAGACGCCGAAGGCATCGACGAAATGGAAGAAGGCGCCGACGCTTCCGCACCGCTTCCCGCCAACAAACAAGAAGTCATCGAAAGACTGAAAAACATTGTCTATGATAAAGAAAACGTGGAGCGCCAAGAGCTCGAACGTTTGAAAATGCTCTACTACCGCTACCACAACGCTGAAGTGCTCGCCGCCCGCGAAGCCTTCCTCGAAGCCGGAGGCGACGCCGAGGCATTCATGCCGCCCGCTGACCCCACCGAAGAGGACTTCAAGGCGCAATATTCGCTCATCCGCGAAATGCGCAACCAGGCTGCCCGCGAACTGGAAGCAGAAAAGCAGAAGAATTTGGAGCGCAAACAGCAAATCATCGAACGTCTGAAAGAACTTGCCGCTTCACCCGAGGCTGCCGACAAAGGTTTTGAAGAATTCAGCAACCTCCGAAACGAATGGAAAGAAATCAAAGTCGTGCCGGCTGAAAATGCCACCGAACTTTGGAAAAACTATCAACTCTACGTCGAACAATTCTACGACCAGCTCCACCTCAACCACGAGATGAGAGCCTACGATTTCAAGAAGAACCTCGAAATCAAGACCCACCTCTGCGAAGCCGCCGAGAAACTCGCCGACACGGAGGATGTCATCTCTGCCTTCCACCAACTTCAGAAACTGCATCAGGAGTTCCGCGAAACGGGTCCCGTTGCCAAAGAACTGCGCGAAGAAATCTGGAAACGTTTCAAAGAGGCTTCCACCGTGGTGAACAAACGCCACCAAGAGCACTTCGAGAACCTGAAAGCACGCGAAGAAGAGAACCTGCGTCTCAAAACCGCGCTCTGCGAAAAGGCTGAAGCCATCGATTTGGAAGCCTACAACAACCACGCCGCTTGGGAGCAAGGCACCAAAGAAGTGATGGACATGCAGAGCGAATGGAAGACCATCGGTTTCACGCCTCGCAAAGTGAACGCCGAAATATTTGAACGCTTCCGCACCGCCTGCGACCGTTTCTTCCAAGCCAAGACCGCTTGGTTCAAAGCCAATCGCGAGAAACTCGCCGCCAACCTCGCCGCCAAAAACGCACTCATCGAAAAAGCCGAAGCACTGAAGGAAAGCACGGACTGGGGTGCCACCACCGCGAAGTTCGTGGAACTCCAAAAGGAATGGAAGACCATCGGTCCCGTTGCCCACAAAGTCTCCGACGCCATTTGGAAACGCTTCAACGAGGCTTGCAACTTCTTCTTCGAGAAAAAGAACGAAGCCACTGCCGGACAGCGCAAGGAGGAGGAAGCCAACCTCGAACTGAAGAAGGCTGTCATCTCCGAACTCAGTCAAATCGCCGAAGAACCCGTCGAGAACCAACTGCAAGCCGTCCGCGACCTGCAGGCACGCTGGAACGAAATCGGTCACGTCCCCTACAACAAGAAGGAGAAGATGTATCGCCGCTATCGCGAACTCTGCGACAAGATTTACGACGCGCTCCACGAAACCGCCGGTCGCCGCCGCATGGATTCTTTCCGCAAGAAGACCGCCGAGAAGGAAGGTTCCGAACTCTCTCGCGAACTCTCCCGTCTGCAAAACGCGCTCGAAGCCAAGAAGCAGGAGGTCAAGAACTACGAAACGAACCTCACCTTCTTCCGCTCCTCTTCCAAAAAGGGCAACTCCATCGTGGCTGACATCGAAAAGAAGATTGAACGTCTGAAACAGGAAGTCGCCGAAATCGTCGAAAAGATGAAAGCAGTCAGAGAGGCTGCTGCCGGACAGGAATAAGTTCCAAGAAACACTTTCACGGAATATTTACACACATTATATATATACATCACACGCAAAATGAAAAAAGCACTGCTCATGATACTCGACGGCTGGGGAATCGGCAACCATTCCCACAGCGACGTCATCTTCGAGACTCCCACTCCTTTCATGGATAAACTCGAAGCCGAATATCCCAACTCCCAACTCCTCGCCTGCGGCGAAAACGTCGGACTCCCCGACGGTCAGATGGGTAACTCGGAAGTTGGTCACCTCAACATCGGCGCCGGACGTATCGTCTATCAAGACCTCGTCAAAATCAACCGCGCCTGCGCCGACGGTTCCATTCTCAAGAATCCCGAAATCGTTGCTGCCTACACCTACGCCAAAGAAAACGGCAAGAGACTCCACCTCATGGGACTCACCTCCACCGGCGGCGTGCACTCTTCTCTCGACCACCTCTTCAAGCTTGTGGAAATTGCGAAGGAATATGGCATCGCCGACAAAACGTTCGTTCACTGCTTCATGGACGGTCGAGACACCGACCCGAAGAGCGGCAAGGGTTTCATCGCCGACCTCCAGAAAGTTTGCGACGAAAACGGCGCCCACATCGCTTCCATCATCGGTCGTTTCTACGCCATGGACCGCGACAAACGCTGGAATCGCGTCAAAGTTGCCTACGACCAACTCGTGCACGGCAAGGGAAAAGAAGTTGCCGACATGGTGGAAGGCGTGCAGGGATGCTACGACACTGACAGCGAAGAGCACAAAAACACCGACGAGTTCATGGAACCGCTCATCAACGCCAACGTCGATGGACGAATCCAAGAGGGCGACGCCGTCATCTTCTTCAACTATCGCAACGACCGAGCCAAAGAACTCACCGTCGTGCTCACCCAGAAAGACATGCCGGAAGAAGGCATGACCACCATCCCGAGCTTGCACTACTGCTGCATGACGCCCTACGATGCTTCCTTCACCGGCGTCCACATCCTCTTCCCGAAAGAAAACGTGGACAACACGCTCGGCGAATATCTCTCCTCAAAAGGGCTCAAACAACTTCACACCGCAGAGACGGAGAAATATGCCCACGTCACCTTCTTCTTCAACGGCGGACGCGAAGCACCCTACGAAGGCGAGGAACGCATCCTTGTTGCTTCCCCGAAAGTGGCAACCTACGATCTCCAACCCGAAATGTCTGCCTTCGAAGTGAAAGACAAACTCGTCGCAGCCATCAAAGAGGACAAATATGACTTCATCGTCGTGAACTTTGCTAACGGCGACATGGTCGGACACACCGGAATCTATGAAGCCATCGAAAAGGCTGTCGCCGCAGTCGATAAGTGCGTCGAGGAAGTCGTCACCGCCGCCAACGCCACAGGCTATGAAACCATCATCATCGCCGACCACGGCAACGCAGACAACGCGGTGAATCCCGACGGAACGCCCAACACGGCCCACTCTCTCAACCCCGTGCCCTTCATCTATGTCACCGAAAACAAAAATGCCAAAGTGAAGGACGGTGTGTTGGCTGACGTGGCGCCCTCCATCCTCCACATCATGGGACTTCCCCAGCCGAAAGAGATGACGGGCAACAACCTCATCACCGACTGAGCATACATCCATTTAGCCTTCTCTATAGGTAAAACTTTTTCATAACGTTCGCCTGCGCCATCCGTGGTGCAGGCTTTTTTGAACCACGCCACCGCGAAAAAAATTTCTTCCGATTTTTTACTTTCTCGTTTCCCTCGGGTCTTAAGAATAGGAAACAGACAAAACGACATCTCCATGCCACTTGCCGACACTGAAATCATCGCCGCCATCGCCAAAGACACGGAACAGGGGTTTCGGGAACTCGTGAAAACCTACTCCCGCCCCATCTACTGGCACATCCGACGCTTGGTCGTCTCCCACGACGATGCGCAGGACGCGACGCAGGAGACGTTCATCAGAATCTTCCGCTCGCTCTCGCAACGCCGAGAGAACGCCTCGCTCAAGGCTTGGATTTTTCAAATTGCCACCCACGAGGCGTTGCGACTGCTCGAAAAGAGAAACGGCATCGAAACGCTCTCGCTCGACGAAGCACCCGAGGCGCTGCCGGACTCCTTCGCTGACAATCTCGCCCAAGATGCCGACGAAATCACTGCCGAGCTCCAACGCGCCATCCTCAGACTCCCGCCCGCACAGCAACTGGCGTTCAACCTGAGATACTATGACGAAATGTCCTACGAAGACATTGCCGCCGTCACCGGAACGAACGCCGCCGCTGCCAAAGCGAACTTTCACATCGCAAAAAAGAAAATCGTCCAACACATGAGCGACCACTGCGACGCGCTCTGAAACAAGTTTATCCAAAGAACCATGAGCAAAGGATTTGATTTTGAGAAAGTGGGCAAACGTCTGCCCTACGCCGTTCCCGACGGTTTCTTTGACCAACTGGAGTCGCAGGTGTTCGCCGCGACGACCGAGAACGAAGCGCCGCGGAACGAGAAAGAACGAAAGAAGTCCCGCTTCACCATTCGCCGCCCGCGTCTGCTCTGGACGCTCTCCTCTGTCGCCGCCGCTGCCGCCGTGTTGCTGACGCTTTTGGTGCTGCCACCGAAAACCACCGCCGACTCCGGTCTCGCCGACATTGAAAACGCTTTCGACAACCTCAGCGCTGCCGACAAAGACTTTCTGGAAGAAATTCAAGAAGAAGACATATTTCTCAACGATAACTATTTTAACGAAGACTTATGAAAAAGTTGATTAAACTCTCTCTCGCGGTCGTTCTCACCGCCCTCCTCTCCCCGCTCGCTTTGCAAGCACAAGAAACCACGGAACGCTCACAACGCCTCTCGCGCGAGCAACTCGCAGAAAAGCAAGCGGCGTTCATCGCCAACGAACTCAAGCTGGACAAAGACGTCAAAGCGAAATTCACCAAGACCTACATGGCTTGCCAAAAGGAAGTCTGGGGACTCGGTCCCAATCCCAAAAGAGCAAAGACCACTCAGAACGGACAGAGCTCGAAAAGCAAGATGGAACGCAGTTTCGAGCACAGCCGCAAACTTTTGGACATCAGAGAAAAATACTACAAGAAATACAGTGATTTCCTCACCCAAGAGCAGATTGAGAAGGTCTATCAAAGCGAGCGTCGCATCATGAAAAGGTTGGCGCAGCGCAGACATCCCGGCGCAAAAATGAGAAAGCCGCAAACTCAAAGCGGTAATCCTCAGAACGGGAACAAATGAAAACCGCTCTGTTCTCTCTCTTTCTCCTATCGGCTGTCCCATCCGTCGCGCAACAACTGACGGTGAAGACAGCCGACGTTTCTAATGAATATCCGACACAGGAGGTGACGTTTTCTCGCGTCACCTCCTGTTTTTTGCATCACTCACATAATTCATCGCGTCCGCTACATCGTGGGTCGTAACTTAACGATTGACACTTTTATCCGCCCGTTCGTCATTCCTTTCCTTACTCCCGTCAGTGTTCGCCGTAACGATGAACACTTGTTCGCCCTAAGGTGAACACGTGTTCGCCGTAACGATGAACACTTGTTCGCCCTAAGGACGAACACCAACAACTCCCAAGAAAAAAGTGACAAGTCGGCAGAAAAAAACAACGTCTCCCAAGGAAGCATCAACAACTCCCAAGGAAATGCCGACAACTCCCAAGGAAATACCGACAACTCGGCGGACAGTTCTCGCGTCTCCGCACCACAATTTTCACGCTCCGCACCCCAACTTTCGCGCCTCGCCACAAAAAACGCTTTCTCGGCGTGCCCGCCCTTCTGTTTTCAACGTTTTTCGATGAAAAAAAGGAGGAGCAAACTTAAAAGATGTAACAACCGCCTGGCGCAAACGGCACAGCGGCGGACGGGTACGGAATAAATTCGTAAATTTGCCCTTGAAAACCAATCTGACTATGCCTTCCGAAACGAATCAATTCAATGTGCTGGCGGAGAAACCCGTGGGAAATCTGCTTTTGCACTATGCAATTCCCGCCATCGTTGCAATGGCTGCCTCGAGCGTTTACAACATCATCGACGGCATCTTCATCGGTCAGGGCGTCGGGGCAGCAGCCATCATGGGTTTAGCACTAACGATGCCCATCATGTCGTTGACGGCTGCGTTCGGGGCGATGGTCGGCGTCGGAGCCGCCACGCTGATGAGCGTCAAACTGGGTCAAAAGGACTATGATACGGCAAAAGCCATCTTGGGTAACGTGGTGATTATGAATTGTGTGCTTGGCGTGGGGCTGGGTCTGCTCTTGCTGCTCTTCATCAACCCGATTCTTCGCTTTTTCGGAGCGAGCGACGAAACGCTGCCCTACGCCCGCGACTTCATGACCGTGATTCTCGCCGGCAACGTGGTGACGCATCTCTATCTCGGCTTGAACGCCATGCTTCGCTCGACGAACCGACCGCAGAAAGCAATGATGGCTACGATTGGCACCGTGGTGCTGAACTGCATCTTTGCCCCCATTTTCATTTTCCTCTTGGACTGGGGCATCAGCGGAGCGGCGCTGGCGACCATTCTGGCACAAACGATGATGCTGCTTTGGCAAATTCGACTCTTCTCCGACAAACGGGAGTTCATCCGTTTGAACCGCAACATTTTGCACGTGAAATGGAAAATCGTCTCGGAATCCCTGCTTGTCGGTCTGCCGCAATTTCTCATCAACCTTTGCGCCTGTCTCGTCGCAGCAACGATGACGCGCAGCCTGACAGCCTACGGTGGCGACACGGCGGTAGGTGCTTTCGGCATTTCAAACCGTCTGGTTTTGTTTGTCGTCATGGTTGCCATCGGACTTAACCAAGGGATGCAACCAATTGCCGGCTACAATTTCGGGGCTCGGAGATACGACCGCGTCATCGGCGTTTTGAAAATCGCGTTGGTGGCGGGAAGCGCCATCACCTTGACGGGATTTTGCGTGGGCACTTTCTTCGCCACACCGTTCGCCACACTTTTTGCAAAGGGCTCTCCGGAACTGATTGCGATGTCTGCTCACGCGCTGAGTTGCATGGTGATGATGTTCCCCATCGTCGGGATGCAGATTGTTTCCACGGCATTCTTTCAGAGCATCGGGCACGCCGGCAAGAGCATCTTCCTCTCGCTGACGCGCCAACTGATTTTCCTTGTGCCCGCCATCTTGATTCTGCCGCATCTTTGGAGCGACCCGCTGGAAGGTCTTTGGCACGCGGCACCGCTGGCAGACGGTCTCGCCTCGGTTCTGGCAGGCATTCTGCTCTTCAAGCAAGTGAGAAAATTCCGCACGCTCTCGGCGAAAACGCCGACGGCAGAACCTGCCGCACAAAGTGCCGGGAACTGACTCCCACTCCCCTAACCCATTGAACACAACCCCTATTCCCAACCTATACTCCGCCACAATGGAACCTTTTGTCATCAACATCGGACGCTCTCTGGGCAGCGGCGGACGCGCCATCGGCAGACTGCTGCAAAAAGAACTGAACATAGCCTACTACGACCGGGAAATACTCAACCTCGCCGCCAAGGAAAGCGGTCTCTGTGCCGAGGTCTTTGAACACGCCGACGAGAAAAACAGATTCCTCCGAACGCTGGGCAACATGATTCCCTTCGTCGGCGGCAGCGGGACTTACTATCCCGGCGAACTCTCAGAAGAAAATCTGTTCCGCATCCAAGCCGATGCCATCAGAAAAGCCGCCGCCGACCACTCCTGCATTTTCATCGGACGCGGGGCGGACTATGTGCTCCGCGACTTTCCCCGCTGCGTCAACGTTTTCGTCACTGCGAACATGGAAGACCGAATTCGTTCCATCTGTGAGTACGAAAATGTCAGCGAACAGAAAGCCCGCGAACGCATCGAGCAGGTCGATCGCGAACGCGCCCGCTTCTACAATTTCTTCACCTCCGGCACGTGGGGCGCAGCCGCCACCTACGACCTCTGCATCAACTCCTCCATCCTCGGAAGGGAAGGATCGGCGCAGTTCATCAAAGAATTCGCACTCCGAAAACTCCAACAAGAATGAAAAGACTCACGAAAAACACGGCGCGGTTGCTGACCGCCCTGCTCTTCCTGCTGACGGCGGCGCTCCCGACTGACGCCCAGCAGGCGCAAGAGCTGAAACGCAGCAAAACCATTTTCGTCTTCCCCGAATTTCAAGACGCAAAAATCAGACAGTCTTTCGGACGCTTCGCCAAAGCAAAAGCCAACATCTTCCTCAAGGACGGCTCGCTCTGCTATGTTGAAGGCGACAAAATCATGAAGGCTTACACCGAAGGCATCTTCGGAGTCATTTTCAACGATTCCATAGAATACATGAAAGTGGATTCCGTCATGGCACGCGTCGTGGCAAAGAAAGACTACAACACGCTGCTGCGACTGACCACGGTTGACATGGCGCGCTATCGGGAAGAAACGGAGGGCGGTGCGAACCTGCCGTTCTTCGAGATTTCCGAAATGAGACTTTTCCTCCACACCGACACCGAAACGACCGACGAAGATACGGGGTTGCCCCTGCAGGACAAATATTTCTTCAATGT
>JBJEAG010000160.1:0-2563 GCA_051868855.1 Alloprevotella sp.
CTACTGCCTTACCCAGGCCTCACGGCCTGGGCTAACAGCTCGCCCTCCTTCGTCGGACTCATCGGGCTTGCAGCCCTTGCCATTCGGACGATAAAAAGCGCCAAACTTTTACCGGACAGCAATAAAAACTTTTACCGGACAGCAATAAATTTCTGTTTTTCAGTGGACACAGGATTCTACCAGTGACGCAGAAAATGAGCCACACAAAAAACTGTGCCGCAAAAATTGCGGCACAGTTTTAGAAGAAAATATATCCGAAGAGGATGTAATTCTTATTCTGCGCGGAGAGTGAAGCGTTTGAAATCAACGACGGTGAGTTCTTTGTCAGCAGACTTAAGGTAGTCAGCGACAGACATCTTGGCATCCTGAATGTATTCTTGTTCCAAGAGGCAGGATTCCTTGAAGAACTTCTTCATACGACCCTGAGCGATGTTCTGAATCATCTGTTCGGGGAGGTTGGCAGCCTTTTCTTCAGCCACGGTCTTCTTGAGTTCGCGGATTTCGTCAGCCTGCTCAGCGGTGATGTTGCCCTTCATGATGCCTTCTTCGATGTGAGACTCGTTTTCAGCGATGTAGAGGTTGAAACCAGCCTTCTTGAGAGCTGCTTCGACAGCCTTCTTGACCTGTTCTTCCTTGGTCTTCTCGATGGCAACCTTGAGTTCTTCTTCCTTCACGCTTTCGGGGACGCTTTCTGCGTTGAGAGCCACGGGGTTCATGGCAGCCACCTGCATGGCAACGTTGTGAGCCTGTTCCTCAGCGGGTTTGTTGGTCTGAACCATGGTGCAGAGCATGTGGCGACCCATGTGGTCATAGACAGAGACGTTTTCACCTTCAATGAAGTTGTAGCCGTCGAGTTCCATCTTTTCACCGGTGATACCGCTTCTGTCGGTCACGGCTTCTGCCACGGTGTGAGTACCGAAGGGAAGAGCGAGCACTTCTTCGAGCGTCTTGCACTTGTTTTCCACGGCAGCGTCGAGGATGTCCTGAGCGAGCTTCACGAAGTCAGCGTTCTTTGCCACGAAGTCAGTTTCACATTTCAAGGCGATGATGGCGGAGAAACCGTTGGCAGACTTCACGAGCACAGCACCTTCTGCTGCTTCTCTGTCAGAACGCTTGGCGGCAACAGCCTGACCTTTTTTGCGGATGATTTCGATGGCTTCTTCCATGTTGCCGTTAGCTTCGGCCAAAGCCTTTTTGCAGTCGCCCAGACCTGCGCCGGTCATGGTGCGGAGTTTCTTGATATCTTCTAATCCTACTCCCATTGTCGTAAAATTATTTTAGAGTGGTTATGTTTTTAATTTGATTTTGAAAAGAAAAGGGTTCTTGGCATGAAAAGACACAGATTGTTTTTCCCACGACCAAGAACCCGTTTTGCTGATGATGTTGTCAGAAGATTTATTCTGCGGCAGTCTCAGTCGTTTCGGCTACTGCTTCAGCAGCTTCAGCGGGAGCTTCCTGCTTTTCGGCACGAGCCTTGGCGGCACGTTTGCGGGGAGCAGCCTTGGGTGCTTCCTGTTCGCCGACAGCTTCAGTGTCCACCTTTTCTGCTTTTCTTTCTTCCACGCCTTCAGCGATGGCGCCGCAAAGTGCGTCGAGGATGACCTCTACGCTCTTGTTGGAGTCGTCGTTAGCGGGGATGACGAAATCCACAGAGTTAGGATCGGAGTTGGTGTCCACGATGCCGAAGACGGGGATACCGAGGCGGCGAGCTTCCTTCACGGCGATGTGTTCCTTGCAAACGTCGATGACGAGCAGAGCTGCGGGCAGACGAGTCAGGTCAGCGATGGAACCGAGGTTCTTTTCGAGTTTGGCGCGCTGACGAGAGATTTGCAGGATTTCGCGCTTGGAAAGGTTGGAGAAGGTGCCATCGCCCATGAGTTTGTCGATGTTAGCCATCTTCTTCACAGCCTTGCGGATGGTGGGGAAGTTGGTGAGCATGCCGCCCGGCCAGCGTTCGGTCACGTAGGGCATGTTCACGGAAGTGGCTTTGTCAGCAACCACTTGCTTGGCCTGTTTCTTAGTAGCTACGAAGAGGATTCTCTTGCCCTGCTTGGCAATGGCTTTCAGTTCTTCGGCAGACTCGTCGATTTTAGCAACGGTCTTGTGAAGATCGATGATGTGAATGCCGTTGCGCTCCATGAAGATGTAGGGAGCCATGGCAGGATTCCATTTGCGTTTGAGGTGGCCAAAGTGACAGCCGGCCTCCAAAAGAGTTTCAAAAGATGTTCTTGACATTTTCTGTTTGATTTTGTTTTCGTTTACTTTCTTGTTAGTTGTGAAATTAGCAACCAATCGCCGCGGTAGCCTTCGCAGTGTGAGAAGAGAAAGAGTCCGAGCGATTTAGATACTAAACGTACCAGTTTGCAAACCAGCCGATTAACGTTTGCTGAACTGGAAGCGACGGCGTGCTTTGGGACGTCCCGGTTTCTTGCGTTCCACAGCGCGGGGGTCGCGGGTCATGAAGCCTTCAGCGCGGAGAGCCTTCTTGTCCTCGGCATTGATTTTCACCAAAGCGCGAGCGATGGCGAGGCGGAGAGCCTGGCTCTGTCCGGTGAAGCCACCT
>JBJEAG010000161.1:0-6885 GCA_051868855.1 Alloprevotella sp.
TCGTTCGTACTTTCAGTACTCACCATTCGGTCAAAGGGGCTTATCCACCTCAAAACCAACGAATTCAATTCATTAGAACCGTTTACCGGACAGCAATAAAATATAATCTGAAACAAGATTCAAGTCCACTCAAAAGAACTCGACGGAGAAGCCGCCGGTCCAAGCGCTGCCGGGCGCTGCCTTCTGCACAAAGGGACGGGCGGAGAAGTCGCCGGCATAGTGCTCAAAGTCGCAGAGACCGTACCACGGTTCGGGGCAGACGAACGGGGCGTTCTCGCCCACGGGACGCCAGAAGAGCCAAACGGGAGCGGTGCTCTCGACACGCGCCACGGGAGTCTTGTCCGCACGGAGCAACGTGGCGGCTTTCACCTGCCCTTCGTCGAAAATCAAGGCTTCGCGGGCAAAACGGGCAACGGTGAGCGGAATGAGTCCCTCGGACATTTCGCCCAACGGGAGTATCTCGTCCTTCACGCAACCTTGCTCGCCAACCAGACGGAAGTGCGTGAGGTTGCCTTCCAATCGGACAAAGCCGGCGCACTCGCGGTCTTCGGCGCAGTCGGGAAGCGCCAGCGCGGGATGTCCGCCGAACTGAAAGCAGAGTTCCCCGCTGCCGGTGTTGATGACGCGGAAGCGGGCTTCCAAACGCCGACCGGAGAGCACGTAGGTCACCTCCAGCGTCCACGAGAAAGGGAAGGCATTGAAATCGGCGACGGTGCCGATGCGGCGATAGGTCACCTGCGTTTCGCTTTGTTCGACCAAGGTCCACTCCACTTTGCGCACGACACCGTGCTTGGGAATCTGCGTAGAAGTGCGACCGAAGCGGGCGGTGTCGTCCCAAAGACGGCCGACGATGGGGAAAAGCAAAGGGGAACGACCGCTCCAGAAGCGAGCGTCGCCGTTCCACCAATATTCCTGACCTGTGCGAGCGTCGCGAACGGACTGAATCTCCGCGCCGACGGCACTGATGCTGACTGAAAGTTCCTGATTGCTGATGGTTTCCATGGTGTAAGGGATTATTTTGAGAAATGACGTTTGTGTCACGAAAAGAATTCTCGGAAAGAAAACAGAAAAGGTGGCAAGCTGCCAAAGCAACTGACCACCTAAAAAAAGCTTGTCGGGATGACTGGATTCGAACCAGCGACCACACGCCCCCCAGACGCGTACTCTAACCGGACTGAGCTACATCCCGAATTGCGGATGCAAAAGTAGGAAGTTCTTTTGAAACCACAAAGCCTTCCCGGCTTTTTCTGCAATATTTTTTTGAAAAACCTGCTTTTTCGACGTTTCAAACGCCCTTTTTCAGGAGAAGTTCGCAATCAACGCGCTCAAATTGGCGGTGAAAAGACGAACGCTGATGGCGAGAAGGATGATGCCGAAAAACTTTCGAAGAAGATAGATGGCGGCTTTGGAAATCAAAGATTCCACCTTTTCCGTGGCTTTCAAAACGCAGAACACGAAAATCATGTTCAACAAAAGACCAATCAAAATGTTGACCTGAGCATATTCCGCACGGAGGGAAAGCAACGTGGTGAACGAACCGGCGCCGGCAATGAGGGGAAAGACGACGGGAACGAGCGTGGCTTCCTTGATGGGACCTTGGTTCTTGAAAATCTCAATGTCAAGAATCATCTCCAAACTCATCAAAAAGATGACAAGACTGCCGGCAACGGCGAAGGACTCGATATCGACGTTGAAGAGGCGGAGCATGATGTCGCCGGCATAGAAGAAACCAATCAGCAACGCCGTGGAGATGAGCGTGGCTTTCCAAGCATTGACGGGGCGACCCTGCTGCTTGAGGTTGATGAAAATAGGTGTGGAACCCAACACGTCGATGACGGCAAAGAGCACGATGAAGGCACTCATGATTTGCTGGACGCTGATGCGGGAAGAAAGATAATCGAGTGTCATGATTGAAAAAACTGTGCGGCACGAAAAGCGCCGAATGCTTTTGAGATGTGTCTAATAAATTCCGTGAATACTGAAAAAGAATGCTGAGCCTTGGGACACCGTTCAGAAGGCGGGGTCGAAGCGAACGCCGACGTCGGTGATGCCGGGCAGGACTTCGCGACGCATGATGTGGAAGACGCGAATGTCGGCTGAGGAACCCGTCGGGAGATGGAGCGTTTTCAGAGGGAAAGAATACTGAAAGAGACTGATGCCATGGCCGACGACTTCCCCCTGCTCGTTGGTCAGCCGACACTCCACGGTGTCGCAGAGCAAGGTGTCGGGATGGAGGAGTTGCGTGCGCATCACGAGCCAGAGCGAGGTGAAAGGATAGGGCTCAGAGACAGAGGTGCGAAGCCAAAGGCTCATGCGATAGTCCCCACCCTGCTCCACGGAATCGACGTGAAACTTCAACGTGTCGCCGGGTTCCCAGCCGTCCACAGAAGTGGAGGAATAGGCAAAGAAAAGAGGCTTGCGCCCGCAACCGGACAATAGCGCGGCGAGGGCAAGCACTCCTATTATATATATATGCGTGCGTGAGATTCTCTGACTTTTCATTTTTGCTCTGTTCTCGTCAGACATATTGCCGAAGGACGTGACGTTCTCTCGCGGTCGGGAGACGTTTCCTTCTTTTCGCTGCGGCTATCGCTCTTGCTTTCTTCCGCCGCGACCGTCGCGAGAAGAGGGGCGGGGTCTGCGCTGACCTTGGCGCTGTCCGCCGCGTTCGGCGTCGCGCGGTTCGGCGTCGCGTTCTCCCTCACGAGCACCTTCTTCGCCGCTGCGTCCGGCGCCGCGTTTTTTGCGGCGGTTTTTCTTTCTCGCGGTGTCGAAGCGCGTCAAATCGTCCTGCTCGGCGAGGTCGTGGGAGCGAGGCGGTGCCTGCTCCTCGTCGGATTCGAGGCGCAGAGGCTTCTGACCCTCGGCGTTCATCTCGAGAACCTGCCAGGCTCGTTCGACGGGAATGACGACAAGATTGACAGCCATGCGGCGGTCGGTGCTGTAGGCAATGGTGCCGGCGAGGACGTCAGCCTTGAAGAAATAGTAGGTGGAATCAGCCGTCTCCAGCGTGCGGCTGCGTTCGGGCAGGCGACGTGCCGCCTCCATGTAGGTGTCCACCTCATAGTTCAAGCAGCACTTGAGTTTGGCACACTGTCCGGCGAGTTTCTGCGGGTTGGGCGTGATGTCCTGAAAACGGGCAGCGGCGGTGCTGACGGAACTGAAGTTCTTCATCCACGTCGCGCAGCACAACTCTCTGCCGCAAGGACCGATGCCGCCAATGCGGCCGGCTTCCTGACGCGCACCAATCTGCTTCATTTCGATGCGCACGTGGAAGGCGTCGGCAAGGACTTTGATGAGTTTACGGAAATCGACACGTCCGTCGGCAATGTAGTAGAAGATGGCTTTGTTGCCGTCGCCCTGATACTCCACGTCGCCGATTTTCATCTGCAACTCGAGGTCTTTGGCAATCTGGCGGGCTCGCAGCATGGTGTCATATTCTCGTGCCTTGGTCTCGTGATATTTCTCCATGTCGGCAGGACGCGCCTTGCGATAGACGCGGCGAATCTCGGTGCCAGGCTTGAGGTTCGCCTTCTTCATTTGCAGCAGAACGAGACTGCCAGTCAGCGTGACGACACCGATGTCGTGGCCGGGCTGCGCTTCGACTGCCACAATGTCGCCTTTGACGAGGTCGAGGTGGTTGTCGTTGCGATAGAACCCCTTGCGCGTGTTCTTGAACTGAACTTCCACGTAGTCGGTCGCATCCAAATTGCCGGGAACGCCCGCCAAATAGTCATAGACGTTCAGTTGGTGGTCGCTTCTGCCGCAACCGCGAGCGTCGAGGGCGGAAAGATATTTGTTTCCCCAACAAATGTGGGGGCAACGGCAACTGTCAAGGTGCAAACCTTCGGTCTCGTCGGCGGGAGACTCTGCCGAACCCGTCTCCGAAACGGGAAGCGGAGCAGCATTGTCCAAGCTTTCAGACAGGGACTGAGGAGCGTCGGGGGAGTTATGAGGATTCTGATTCATGGGATGAAACAATATTCTTTTGAAAAGTAGTCACCGAAACGAACGGACTACCGAATTAGGAGCATAATCATTTTAAGGGCGAAGTCGAAGAAGACCATGCGCGGATTGACGTTCTGTTCGATGTCGCGCTGGGCGGAAGAAATTTCGGCGGCGATGCCCATGACGTTGCGTTCGTTGATGAAACGCGCGAAGCGCACGCTGAAATCTGCCTCTTTCTTGTTCTGAAAATTCAACTCGCGGCGACCGAAATTGTAGATGAAGTTCTCGCGAACCATGCGTTGCGCATATTCCAAAAAGGCTTTCTGACGCTCGCGCCCCCACTGGGAGAGTTGCACGGACCATTCGAAGAGGTCCTTCACCTTGCGCATGTAGCAAAGGCGCATCAGCAGCACGAACTGGTCGAAGAAGCAGGCGGCATCGGCGGTGTTCATCACCTCTTCCAACGCTTTGACATAGTTGCCGGCGGCGGAGCGAGCCACGGCGAGCGCATCGTCGGCTTGCAAACCGTGGCGCTGCATCAACGCTTCAGACATTTCCTCCGCCGGGATGGGTTTGAAGTCTATGCGCTGCGTGCGGCTGAGGATGGTTGCGAGCATCTTCTCGGGATGATTCGTCGTGAGGATGAAGACGGTGCCGACGGGCGGCTCCTCGAGAATCTTCAGCAGTTTGTTGGCGGTTTCTTCGTTCATTTGCTCAGCGAGCCAAACGATGACAACGCGATAGCCGCCCTGACTGCTGACGGTGGCGAGTTTCGTGATGAGACTGTTTGCCTCCGCCACGCCGATGAAGGATTGCTGATTCTCCACGCCCATTCGGCTGAGCCAGGTCTGACGACTGAAATAGGGCGTCGTCGCCATCTGCTCGCGCCATTGCGGCAGGAACATGTCGCTCACCGCCGCCCCACTCTTGCCGGCGGGACGAATGACGGGAAAAATGAAATGAAGGTCGGGATGAATCAAACGCGCAGTTTGATGACACGCCTGGCAGTGACCGCAACATTCCTCTTCCGCACCGGGACTCTTGCACAACAAACGAGAAGCAAGCGCCAAAGCCATGGCAAGTTTGCCACTACCCTCGGGACCGGCAAAAAGAAGCGCATGAGGCACACGCCCCTCACGCAGCATCTGCCGGAGACGTGCCTTCACATCGGCTTGACCAATCACATCTTTGAAAAACATTTGCTTCTGACTTTTGCCGGACAACGCCGGCGGGATAAGGAACCGCCCTATACCTTATTATATATACCTTATTAATATATGCGCCTTCAGCCGACTTAACGCTCAAAACGGCGGAATCTTCGACACGAAAGAGCAAGGCGGTTCGGATTCTTTTCAAACTTCGCGAAGCAAAATTATGAAAAAAACGCGGGAAGACTTCGCCGTATGTCAGAAATATGTACCTTTGCTTCGCGAAGAGGGGGGCTTCGCGGCGGATTTGACTGCCAAAACCGCAGTTTTTCGTCCGTTTACGTCCTCTCAACCCTTTCGCCATCCCCCCCCTAAAATGGCGCGGAAGAATTGCAAAAGACTTTACTTCTTAACTCATCATTCAAATAACAATCAAAAAAAATCAATCACTATGGCTTACGTAATTAGCGACGACTGCATCGCATGCGGTACTTGCATTGACGAATGCGCAGTAGGTGCAATCTCTGAAGGCGAAAAGTATTCAATCAACCCCGAAGTTTGCGTGGAATGCGGCACTTGTGCCGATGTGTGCCCCTCCGGCGCCATTTCTTTGGGATAAGAAAAAGAACACGTTGCACCCCGCAACGTCCCACAAACTCCCGAAAAGGCTGTGTCAGACGAAAAGACGTCCGGACACAGCCTCTTTTTTTGTGGCAAACAGCGAAACGGCACAATAAAAAGCCCCGCGGCGCGTTATCTTCAAAGGGTCGCCACACTCACCATGCTCCCCCACCCCGCCCCGCGGATTCACAACTTAATTGTCTTCTTTCATGAAAAAACGTCGTCTCCTCCTTCTGCTGACCTGCCTCGGCTTGGCTCTCGCGAGCCAAGCCCAGCAACGTCGTGTCCAGAACAAGCCCTTCATCGACGAGCGACGTTTTCACTACGGTTTCTTCGTCGGCGGTCACGACCTTTCCCTTGACCTTCAAAACAACGGGTTCATATCTCCCGAAACAGGAGAGCAATGGGTCGCCTCCACCGACCGGACCAACTTCGGATTCTCCGTCGGCGTGCTCGGCGAATGGAAACTCACAAACCACGTGGCGCTGCGCCTCACCCCCTCCCTCTACTTCGGCTCAAAACACATCGAACTCCGCGAACTCGGCAGCGGCGAAACGAAAGGCGTGGACTTGAAATCCTGTTACCTTGCCGTCCCCACGCACTTCAAGATTGCCGCGCCTCGCTTCAACAACTACCGCCCCTACGTCGTGGCAGGCGTCTCGCCGATGTATGACCTGACCACCGGAAAACGCACCCTCATCAAAACGCGCCCCTTCAACCTCATGCTGGAAGCAGGTCTGGGCTGCGACGTCTATCTCCCCTTCTTCAAATTCATTCCCGAACTGAAATTCAGTTTCGGTCTCAACAACGTCCTGCAAAAAACACGCAACGACCTCACCGACCCCACCCAGCAAATCTACACGCAAAGCATCGACAAAGCCACCCTCGGCATGGTCACCCTCAACTTCTATTTTGAATAAGGAAGGACGTCAACATATAGATTATTTCTGCAAGAAACAAACGTCCTTGTTGAATCTCGCATTCATGTCAAGTGTATCGGAGGAAAAGAGACAGTCTCCCTCTTTTTTGCAAAGCATCCGCCTTAATTTGCCACAAAAAGACCGAATGATTTGCCACAAAAAAACCGGATGATTTGCCACAAAAAAACCGAATGACTTGGTAAAACGGTATAAATGAAGTATTTTTGCAGGCAAATAAATAAGACATG
>JBJEAG010000161.1:6985-11831 GCA_051868855.1 Alloprevotella sp.
GACTTGGTAAAACGGTATAAATGAAGTATTTTTGCAGGCAAATAAATAAGACATGAAATATCTATCAAGAATAGCAGATGCCGTACTAAAAGAAAGGCTTGAAGCATTTGGAGCCGTGCTGATTGAAGGTTCGAAATGGACAGGCAAGACCACTACAGCCATGCAGCAGGCAAAGAGTGTGTTGCAACTGCAAAATCCCGACCACAGAGATGACAATCTTTCCACAGCAGCAACGATGCCCTCCTTGTTGTTGAAAGGGGAACAACCTCGACTGATTGACGAGTGGCAAGATGCGCCGACACTTTGGGATGCAGTGCGCATTGCCGTGGATAAATCCGGAGGCATCCCCGGACAATACATCCTCACCGGCAGCAATACAGTAGAACGAAGCAATATTTACCATTCCGGCACAGGACGCATCTCACGCATGAAAATGTTTCCGATGAGTTTATGGGAATCACAAGACTCATCAGGAGAGGTCTCACTGAAAGAACTATTTGACAATCCAAAATATGACATTGACGGAGCAACCGGCAAGTTAGATATTCCCGAACTCATCAGAGTGGCTTGTCGCGGAGGATGGCCCGTGACACTCCAGATGCCGGAGAAAGCGGGAATGTTGATTGCCGGTGACTACGTGAGCAGTGTGTGCGAAGTAGATATCTCTTCCATTGACAAAAGACAACGCAATCCAAAGATTGCCCGACAAATCATCCGTTCGTATGCCCGCAATATCAGCACTATCGCAAAGCGGACAAGCATCCTGACAGACATCACCTCCTCCGGAGATATCACTCTCTCTCTTGACACCTTTGATGACTACGTCACTGCAATGGAAAAACTTTTCGTCATTCAAGACATTGATGCTTGGTGTCCTGCCATTAGAAGCAAAACTGCCATCCGCAGCATGCCCAAAAGAGGATTCTCTGACCCATCTATCGCAGTGGCTGCCATGGGAACCAATGCGGAGGGATTGGAAGTCCAACTCAAGACCTTCGGTTTCATCTTTGAACAAATGTGTGCACGTGATCTTCGTGCTTACGCCCCCGGCTTTGGCACACATCTATCCTACTATCGTGACCGCTACGGCTTAGAGGCAGACCTTGTGCTCCATCTTGACGATGGACGTTATGCGCTCATTGAATGTAAACTTGGCAGTCGAGAGATAGAAGATGGCGCGAAGCATCTGCTGGAAATCAAACGACTGATACAAGAACACAACAAGACGGAGAAACAGGTGCCACTACGAGAGCCCGATTTGCTAATCATCCTTACCGGTGGCAGAATGGCTTACACCCGTCCGGACGGTGTCAAAGTCATACCGCTGGCTTGTTTGAAAGATTGAGATGCCAGACAGTGAATGCGGTTTGCAGAATTAAAGAATTAACGAACAAAAAAGGAGCACCAAACATCGACCAACAGAGAAGCGTGCAACTCGGCGGAGTTGCACGCTTTTTCTGTAAACGCTTTTTCTACGAATGATTCTTTCCTACGAAAGATTTTCTGTAAAAGTTTTTTGCAAATGATTCTTTTCTGTAAATCTACTAAAGTTTTTTTGCGAAAGAAATTGCTGAGAACTGCGGCGCAGTCGAGGCTTACTTCACCTCCTCGAAGTCGGCGTCTTGCACGTCTTCGTTGTTGGCGGAGGAGCTGCCGGCACCGGGTTGCTGAGCACCGCCTTGGAAGCCGGCACCTGCACCGGGCTGAGCACCGGTCTGCTGATACATCTGCGCACTGGCGGTTTGCCAAGCGTTGTTGAGTTCTGCCTTGGCGGCGTCGATGGCGGCGATGTCCTGAGCCTTGTGTGCCTCTTTCAGTTTGCCGAGAGCGGCTTCGATGGCACCCTTGTGGTCTGCGGGGAGTTTGTCGCCGAGTTCCTTGAGTTGGTTCTCCGTCTGGAAAATCATGGAGTCGGCTTCGTTGATCTTATCGACGCGCTCGCGTTCCTTCTTGTCAGCCTCAGCGTTTGCTTGAGCCTCAGCCTTCATGCGGTTGATTTCATCTTCTGAAAGACCGCTGGAAGCTTCGATGCGGATGGTCTGTTCCTTGCCGGTAGCCTTGTCTTTGGCAGACACTTTCAAGATACCGTTGGCGTCGATGTCGAAGGTGACTTCGATTTGAGGAACGCCGCGGCGTGCGGGAGCAATGCCGGCGAGGTTGAAGCGACCGATGCTCTTGTTGTCGCGGGCAAACTGGCGTTCGCCTTGGAGCACGTGAATGGTCACTTCGGGTTGGTTGTCCTCTGCGGTGGAGAAGACTTGGCTCTTCTTGCAGGGGATGGTGGAGTTGGCGTCAATCAGTTTCGTCATCACGCCGCCGAGGGTTTCGATTCCCAAGGAAAGGGGAGTCACGTCGAGGAGGACGATGTCGCCCACGCCTTCTTCTTTGTTCAGGATGGCGCCTTGGATGGCTGCGCCGACTGCCACGACTTCGTCAGGGTTCACGCCCTTTGACGGAGCTTTGCCGAAGAATTTCTCCACGAGTTCCTGCACGGCGGGGATTCGGGTGGAACCGCCGACGAGGATGACTTCGTCGATGTCAGAGGTGGAAAGACCTGCGCCTTGGAGGGCTGCTTCGCACGGAGCCTTGCAGGCTTCGATGAGAGAGTGAGCCAGTGCTTCGAACTTAGCACGCGTGAGCGTCTTCACCAAGTGTTTGGGCACGCCGCCGACGGGCATGATGTAGGGGAGGTTGATTTCGGTGGAAGTGGAGCTGGAAAGTTCGATTTTTGCTTTCTCGGCTGCTTCCTTGAGTCGCTGCATTGCCATCGGGTCAGTGGTCAGGTCAGCGCCCTCGTCGTTCTTGAACTCCTGAACGAGCCAGTCGATGATGACGTGGTCGAAGTCGTCGCCGCCGAGGTGAGTGTCGCCGTTGGTGGAGAGCACTTCGAAGACGCCGCCGCCGAATTCGAGGATGGAGATATCGAACGTACCGCCACCGAGGTCGAAGACGGCAATCTTCATGTCTTTGTTGGCTTTGTCGATGCCGTAGGCGAGTGCTGCGGCAGTGGGTTCGTTGACGATTCTCTTGACGTCGAGACCTGCGATTTGTCCGGCTTCCTTGGTTGCCTGGCGCTGAGAGTCGCTGAAGTAGGCGGGCACGGTGATGACGGCTTCCGTCACTTCCTGTCCGAGGTAGTCTTCGGCGGTCTTCTTCATTTTCTGAAGAATCATGGCGGAGATTTCCTGTGGCGTGTATTGACGTCCGTCAGCCTCGACGCGTGCGGTGTTGTTCTCGCCGCGTACGACGGAGTACGGCATGCGGGCGATTTCTTTGCTCACTTGGTCGTAGGTTTCACCCATGAAGCGTTTGATGGAGTAGATTGTGCGTTTCGGGTTGGTGATTGCCTGACGTTTGGCGGGGTCACCGACTTTTCTTTCGCCGCCTTCGACGAAAGCTACCACGGAAGGAGTGGTGCGTTTGCCTTCGCTGTTGGCAATGACGGTGGGTTCGTTACCTTCAAAAACGGATACGCAAGAGTTTGTCGTTCCGAGGTCAATTCCAATGATTTTTCCCATGATGTGTATTTGTTTTTTGTTTGTTATTATTCGGTTTATTCTGCCCGCCGCTTCTTTTTTTGGGCGGACACCCCATTTAAAGCAAAGTGCGTGCCAAAACTTTCGGCGCGGTGATTTTTTTCTTCGTGACACTTTGTCAGTATGTCTCCGCCGGGCGTCGCAGCGGCGGGAAGAGATGCGGTTTCGAACCCTAAGCAAGCCCCCCCTCTACTCCTTATTATATATATACGCGCGCGAAGCGTGACAAAAAAGGGTGCTGAAAACACGTCAGACCGGCGGAACAAAAAATTTTCCGAAAGAATCTGTCGTGTTTTCAGCACCTGTCTGTTGCGCCGGGAGGAAATCGGCGAATCGTGCATGCCCGAGGCGGCAAACGTTCCCTGACCGCGCGGCAAACTTCAGCCGGCGCGTCGTTCAGAACTCGCAGGGAAGGATGTCGAGGGTGCGGATGACCTGTCCGTCGAAGGTGCGCAGCGCAAGTTTTCCGTTGCTCCAGGTGGCGAAGGTCGGCGGATTGCCGCCTTTGGGGAAGGTCGGCGAGCCGGGGTTGAGGATGGCGGGGCGACGCGTCTCCTCATCGGCAGCCTCAAGCCGCATGACGTGGGTGTGACCATAGACAAAGACGTCACACGCCGGAGCCTGCGGGAGGCACTGCTCGTTGTAGATGTGGCCGTGGGTCAAGAAAAACTTCACGCCCTCATCGACCAGCAGCGCGTAGGTTCCCTGGATGGGGAAGTGGAGCAGCATCTGATCAACCTCGGAGTCGCAGTTGCCCCTCACGGCGAGAATCTTGTCGGCGCGTTCGTTGAGCAAATCGACCACGCCCGGCGCATCGAGACCGTCGGGCAAACCGTTGCGGGGACCGTAGTTCAGCAAGTCGCCGAGCACGACGAGCAAGTCAAAATGATGTTGGTCAAAGAATTGCAGCACCGTTTGCAGCGCGGGCACGGAGCCGTGGATGTCGGAAAGAAAGAGTATTTTCATGGTGTGAGAACCGTATGTTGTGTTTTGCAGAGCAAAATTACACTAAATTGCAATAGCAATGAAATTTTCTTCTCGCCGCTTCCGTCTCTGCCGTCAAAATTTTCGGAGCGACTTTTCAAAGCAGCCGACGTTTGAGGGTGCAGAGCACGCACAACAAATGGAGGGTCGTGTCAAGGAAATCAGCATGCCTTCTTCAACTCTGTCCATTTTTTCAGTCTGTGGAAGTGAAACGTGTCAAGTGAAACTGAAACACTCCCAACAAGCTTGGGAGTTCGACTCCCAACAGCCTTGGGAGTTTAACTCCCAAGGCGTGGGAGTTTGATTCCCAAGGCGTGGGAGTTTGA
>JBJEAG010000162.1:0-2544 GCA_051868855.1 Alloprevotella sp.
CATTCGTCGCCGCCAAGGTGGAGATAGCCGAAGGGGAAGATGTCGGTGAGTTCGTCAATCACGTCCTTGGCAAACTGCACCGCTTTCGGGTTCGCCACGTTGATGACGTCGGGAGAGACGCCTTGCCAGAGCCACACCTCGTGGGGATTTTGCGGGTCGCAGGCGAGGAATTCGGGATAGGAAGCCACGGCAGCCTGAGAGTGACCGGGAATGTCCACCTCCGGCACGATTTCGATGAAGCGGTCGCGGGCATATTGCACGATTTCGCGGGCATCGTCCTGTGTGTAGAAGCCGGCGTAGGTCTGTCCGTCGGGTTTCGTGTCGCCCCAACCCAGCACCTTGCTTTGGCGCGTGGCGCCGACCGAGGTCAGTTTCGGATATTTCTTGATTTCCAAGCGCCAGCCCTGATCCTCCGTGAGGTGCCAGTGGAAGCGGTTGAGCTTGTAGGCAGCCATGACGTCGAGCAGTTTCTTGATTTCCTCTTTGCCGAAGAAGTGGCGTCCTTCGTCCAACATGAAACCGCGCCAGCCGAAGCGCGGCGCGTCGGTGATGGTGACGGCGGGAAGCGTCCACTCCTGTGTGTCGTCGGGCACTCCGGCGAGGACGGCGCGGGAGGGCAGCAACTGTTGGAGCGTCTGGAGCGCGTAGAAGAAACCCGCGGGACGGGCGGCGGTGATGTCGATGGCATCGGGCGTCACCTTCAGCGTGTAGGCTTCGGCGCCCAGCGACTTGTCCAGTTTCAGACGCAGCGCGGCTTTAGCCTCTTTGGCGCGGGTCACTTTGATGCCGGTGACTTTGGTGAGCGAGGCGGAGAAACGGTTGAAAACGGTGGCGATGCTGTCGCCGGGATAGGCATCGACAAACACTTTGAGTTTTTCGCCGAAGCGGAACTGACCCTCTCCGCTTTGCATCGAGGCGGGCAGCGGAATCAGCGAGGGATGGTCGGCGGCACGCATCGGCAGAAAACCAATGCAGGACAGCAGTGCCACAAAAAGGTTGAATCTACTCATGATGATTATTGGGATTTAAGGTTATGTTCCGAGGTTTAGAGTTATGCTTTGGGGGATTTAAGGTGGCGTGACCGACGATGAATGTGGAGGTCACACGGCAAAGATATTACGTAATTGCCGAAAAAGCACTAACTTCGCGCCGAAAAATGCGCTTTTGCTGCCTTGTGCCGCCGCCTTGAACCCCTTGAACCGCGCCGCAGGCGCGTTCCCCGAGTGCTTGTCGAACCTCGTAAAAAACAAGAATGAAACAAAATGAACTCAACCGTCAGCAGATGACGGTGAGCATTCCGTTCATGATTTTGGGAATGCTCTTCTGCGTTTGCCTCATTGCGGCAAACCTCCTCGAAGCCAAACAAGTTGAAGTGGCAGGACTCTCATTGACCGCCGGTCTCATTGTCTTCCCCGTTTCCTACGTCATCAACGACTGCATCGTTGAAGTCTATGGCTATGTCAAGGCACGCCTTGTTATCTGGCTCGGCTTCTTCATGAATTTCCTTTTCGTCCTGTTCGGCTTTGCTGCCGACTTGCTCCCCGCCGCCCCCTACTGGACCGGGCAGGAAGGCTTCCATGCCGTCTTCGGCTTGGCGCCCCGCATCGCCGGTGCTTCGTTCCTCGCCTTTCTGGTCGGTTCCTTTCTCAACGCCTACGTCATGAGCATCATGAAGTCCCGCTCCCGCCGCGCCGTCACCTCAGTCTCAGCCTTCTCGTGGCGCGCCATAGCCTCGACGCTGGTCGGAGAGGGCGCCGACTCGCTCATCTTCTTCCCCTTGGCGCTCGGCGGCGTCATTCCCTGGGACGTCATGCCCCGGGTCATGCTGAACCAAGTGGTGCTGAAGACGCTCTATGAAATTCTCGTCCTCCCCCTGACCATCCGAGTCGTCAGCGCGTTGAAGCGAATCGAGCGGACGGACGTCATCGACCACGGCATCTCCTACAATCCCTTCCGTTTCTGATAGTCCTATATATATAATAAGGTATATAGTGACGGCAAATATTTCTAAATCCTAATCCCCCCCCCAAAAAAATCATGCGCGAAGACCTCCAACTCCAAGCACTCGGCAAGAAAACCGAGTATAAGTCCGACTATGCACCCGAGGTGCTCGAAACTTTCCAAAACAAACATCCCGAGAACGACTACTGGGTGCGCTTCAACTGCCCCGAGTTCACCAGCCTTTGCCCCATCACGGGACAGCCTGACTTTGCCGAGATTCGCATCTCCTATCTCCCCGACCAACGCATGGTCGAAAGCAAAAGCCTGAAACTCTATCTCTTCAGTTTCAGAAACCACGGCGACTTCCACGAAGACTGCGTCAATGTCATCATGAAAGACCTCGTTCGACTCATGGACCCGAAATACATTGAGGTCACCGGACTCTTCACTCCCCGCGGCGGCATCAGCATCCACCCCTTTGCAAACTACGGACGCCCCGGCACAAAATACGAAGAACTCGCCGACTATCGCCTCCGCAACCACGACCTCTAACCTGCATTATTCACACTGTTCCGTCACGAAAGGTCTAAATGGCAGTGCATC
>JBJEAG010000163.1:0-2540 GCA_051868855.1 Alloprevotella sp.
CATTTTGGCTGTTCTCGTCTTGCTTACCGAGTCCTTCTTCGATGGTGATGCTTCTGACGCTGCCATCTTCCATGTGCTGCATGCGCAACACTTCGGCGTTGGCGGCTTCGATTTCGCTCTCCACATCGTCCTTTACGCGTTCAACCGTTCCTTCGTAGGCTGCGCGGGCGTTGGCATATTCCACTAACTCCGTCGGAACGTCTTCGCCTGCATGCTCGTCGCGGTAACGGTTGATAAAATCAATGGGGTCTTCTCCGAAGATACCATCCACCTCGCTCGCATCCACGCCGAGCGTCTTGGCAACCTCCTCGCGCTTCATGTCAAGCGTCGTCTTCGTCTCGCTCCGTCCGTCTGCGTCCGTAGTCTCATATCCCACATCAAAACTGTGGTCGGCGTTCTGCGCCACTGCACCCTTTATGAATTCGTCGTAGGTGAACTTGACGGGGGATTTCAATTCGCCAACTTTAACTTCCACGACTTCTCCATCGTCTGAGACAATGTAGGTGTCTTTCGCTTTGTCGTATCCGACAATCTCAACGACTCTTCCCTGCTTACCCTCTTCCTCAGAAGGCAATACACCCACATAGACATATCCGTTCTTCTTCCAACGCATTCTGTTCTGCGCGTTTTCTGCTGCCTTGGAAATGCCACCCATGACGCCACCCATGAATGCGCCGCCCGCAGCACCTTCCAAGCCTGCTTTCACAATTTCGGAAAGAGTGGGGTAGTCCTCCGGATTGAGGTATATCATGCCGGTGATGGTCTCCAACGCTTCGGCGGTGAACTCTGATGCGGATTCTGCTACCACGTCGGCGAGATATTCTTTCACGTTTTTCTTTCCGAACAACTTCCCGCCGAGTTTTTCATTCGCCTTTGTGAGGAGTGTGCTAAGTTCAGAGTGTGCAACTGACTTAGTGTCTCCAACAGCCTCGCTTAGTGCTTGACCAACCTTTCTTGTGTTCGCTCCGACAAGGCGTTTGGTGTATCTGTCGAAGGGAATCTTCTCTGTGGCGTATTCGATGATGCCATCAAGGATACCTTTCGCCCAGACTTGACCGTTGGTAGCGCCTTCGTCCCTCGCCTCCTTCATTGACATACCTGCGGTGGAGGCTGTCATGTAACCCATACCGATAGCACCTGCTGCCTTGGTGAGTGTTGGGTTCTTCGTGGCAGCACCTACCGCCATGCCGACGAGCGACGGAACCATCTGAGGCGCGAGATTTCCTGCCCAGGGCAAGAAACCTTCCGTCGGACGTTGTCTGTCAAGTGCGCGTTCTGCAGAAACTTGAACTCTATCTCCCCATCCATACTCCTGCTCTGCTTTTTTTGTGACGATTTCTCTGATTTTCTTGGTATCGCCATTGTACTTAAGCCACAGAACCTTCAAAATCGGGTCGTTCGCTACTTGCTTCAACTGCTCTTTCGCCACTTCCTCTCTCTGTGATGGCGGGATGTATTGTTCGTTCTGTTCGTCAATCTTGTTGAGGATGTCAAGTGCGATTCTCTCTTCATTAGCACCTCCGAAAATTTGACCGTATGTATATCCCGTGAGGTATTTGACTCCCTCCCACATGGACGACGCACCCTGCTTGAACGATTCCCAAAAACCCGTGATGGGTCTATCGTCGTATCCGTCTGCGAGTCTCTCATTAAGTTGTTTTCGGGCATTCTTGTCCATCTCTTCTGAGTTTCGACGCGCAGCGTTTCTTCCCGTCTCGCTGGTGATGCCGACAACGGGATTTCCTTGCTCGTCTGTAACGAGGTCTCCTTGTTCGTCTCGCTTGAGATAGGGTGAGGTGTAATCGTCAAGCGGAGAACGTTTTTTGTGTTGGTCGTTGAGGTTTTCTCCCGTCGCCATGGTGTAGTCCAATTGGTCGCGCAACTGACGTCCGTATTCCGAAGCGTGCTGCTTTTGTTCTGCTGTCGGCTTTTCCTTGCGAGGTCTTGGCGGGAGAGGTTCATACGGATGCTCTTGCTTCCACTCTTCCATTTGATTCCGCTCATCAAAATATCTCTTGATTCCGCCCGTTTGTGAGCGCGTGTTGCCGAAAGCATTCTGCATGGCATCATCAGCCATCTTAAGATAGGGATTTTCTGCTGTCGCTGCCTTCGGCGCGGCTGGTGCTGCAGGTGCTGCCGCCTTCCGCTGTCTTCCACCTCCACTCACCGCGTCAAGAGTGTCTTTGACCATCGTACCAACATCAGTCAGTTTCGGAGGAGTGACGGAGACGGGATTCACTTCCGGCTTAGTAACGGCTTTCGGTGCAGCAGGCGCGGCAGGCGCTGACTTCTTCGGAGACTGCATCAGTTGCATAAACTCGGCATAGTCTCGTCCGATGTCGGCACCGTGCTCGGTCAGAAGTTTATATACCTTGTATCGGTTTCCGAAATTTTCGTTGCCGATGAAACCTCCTCGGAACGTGTCATAGTCCTCTGTGTAGCCACCTTTCTTAAGTGCGTCGTGGAGTTGCTTGATTTTATTGTTGTCTATTCGCATAGTGATGATGTTTATTTTCCAAATCTGAGCGCTGATGCCCAAT
>JBJEAG010000164.1:0-2530 GCA_051868855.1 Alloprevotella sp.
GGACGAGCGGAAATGTGTTCGCAGGAGGAGCGAACACTGACAAGTCCTAAGCAAAGAACGACAAAGTCGGAGCAAAGAACGACAAAGTCTCAGCAAGAAACAACAGAACCTTTGGAAAGAACGACGAAAAGCAAGCAAAAACTGACGGATTTTTCGGAAAGAATGGCAGCAAGAAGACACCGAGCAAAGAAAAGCCTGGTAAAACACGAAGAAAACCCTTATAAAACTTTGATTTTACCGACCCAAAAACGTAACTTCGCAGCGTAAACGTACTAACTCACATATTAAACATATTTCATTATGACAATTGACACTTGTGACTTCAAGGGTAAGAAAGTGATTGTCCGCGTGGACTTCAACGTACCCTTAGACGAGAACGGTAAAATCACTGATGACACCCGCATCCGCGGTGCGCTGCCCACCCTCAAGAAAGTACTCGCCGATGGCGGTGCGCTCATCATCATGAGCCACATGGGAAAACCCAAAGGCAAAGTGAACGCCAAGTTCTCCCTCAGCCAAATCGTGGACGCCGTCAGCGAAAAACTCGGCGTAAAGGTGCAATTTGCTCCCGACTGCGCAAAAGCTGCTGACGCTGCCGCTGCACTGAAGAGCGGTGACGTGCTCCTGCTCGAAAACCTCCGCTTCTATCCCGAAGAAGAGGGCAAACCCGTCGGAATCGACAAGGCTGATCCCGCCTACGATGAAGCAAAGAAGGCAATGAAAGAAAGTCAGAAGAAGTTCGCTGCCACTTTGGCATCCTACGCTGACATCTACATCAACGATGCTTTTGGAACGGCTCACCGCAAACACGCTTCCACCGCTGTCATCGCTGACTCCTTCGACGCTGACCACAAGATGCTCGGCTATCTCATGGAGAAAGAAGTGCAGGCTGTGGACAACGTGCTCAGCAACATCAAGCGTCCCTTCACTGCCATCATGGGTGGCTCCAAGGTTTCCACCAAAATCGGCATCATCGAAAACCTCATGGACAAGGTGGACAACCTCATCCTCTGCGGCGGTATGACCTACACTTTCGCCAAGGCTATGGGCGGCAAGATTGGCACCTCCATCTGCGAGGACGACAAACTTGACCTCGCACTCGAAATCATGGCAAAGGCAAAAGCCAAAGGCGTGAACCTCGTGCTCGGCACCGACTGCGTGGCTGGCGATGCCTTCTCCAACGACGCTAACCAGCAGATTGTTCCTGCCAACGACATTCCCGACGGATGGGAAGGCATGGACGCAGGTCCCGAAACCCGCAAACTCTTCGCAGCTGCCATCGAAGATGCCAAGACCATTCTTTGGAACGGTCCTGCCGGCGTGTTTGAGTTTGACAACTTCACCGGCGGTTCTCGCGCCATCGCCGAAGCCATTGCCAAAGCAACTGCCAACGGTGCATTCTCTCTGATTGGCGGCGGTGACTCCGTGGCTTGCATCAACAAGTTCGGAATGGCTGACAAAGTTTCCTACATCTCCACCGGCGGCGGTGCACTGCTCGAAGCCATCGAAGGAAAAGTTCTCCCCGGCATCGCTGCCATCAAGGGCTGAACTCCGGTTTGAAACTTAGAACGTATAAATAAGGGATGTTCTATAAATTAGGTTGAGTTGGTTTTTGATTTCTTAGATATGATATTTTGTCAGTTGAGGAAGGAGCATAGCGGGTTATGTGACTGACGAAACTTACAAAAGATTGCTCTAAGAACCGAAAAACGACCAAAACGTAAACACTTTCTCTTGAACATTCCTTATTCCATAATTTATAGAATATCCCTAAATGAAATGACGGAGTCAGACATTTCAAGGTCACCCTGAAATGGTCTGACTCCTTTTGAAACTCCCGATGAGACTTTCTTTCATTTCTCTTCTCTTCGCCATGGGCGTGCTTCTTTCTGCCTGCGCCGATGACGCCGCAAAATCCTCGAACGCACAAAACGATGGTGCTCCCACCGACTCGCTGCCCGCTCCCAAGGACACACTGCGACTGGCACTTTCGCCAAACCACGATTGCTTCCCCGTCTATGTCGCCGAGCGCTGCGGCATCTTCCGCCAACTCGGTTTGAAAGTGGAGATTCGTTCCTGCGCTTCGCAACTTGAATGCGACAAAGTGCTGGCAACGGGCAAAGTGGATGGCGGATGGACTGACGAAGTGCGTCTCTCCCACACTCCGCAGATTCGGGGTTACGTCTCCGTCCTGCCAGGCAAAGCGGAGTGGACGCTTTTCGCCAACCGCACGCTGCGAGTGAAGAAAACGCAGAAACTGAAAGCAAAACTCATCGCCATCTCCCGTCTCTCCGCCGAAGAGCAGTGGCTGGAACACGCTCTGAAAGAAGGCGGACTGACAAGGAAAGACATCTATGCGCCACAAATCAACAGCCATGCGCTGCGACTCTCCATGCTGAACGCTGGGCAAATTGATGCAGCGATGCTGACTTGGCCCTATTCTGTCGTGGCGGAAAAAGAGGGACACCACAAACTCTTCCAATCCGTCCCCGACGAAAAGCCCGCAGGTTGCATCCTTCTGAAAGAAAGT
>JBJEAG010000165.1:0-11753 GCA_051868855.1 Alloprevotella sp.
GAATAGCTCAGTTGGTAGAGCACTGGTCTCCAAAACCAGGTGTCGGGAGTTCGAGTCTCTCTTCCCGTGCAAAACAATACATATATGTTCAAGAAAGTAATTGCATACTGCAAAGATTCATACGAAGAATTATCTCATAAGACCACTTGGCCGACGAGAAAGGAACTGAGTCATAGCGCGATTGTAGTGTTGACAGCTTCCATTATCATTGCTCTCGTGGTGTTCTTGATGGATACGGTTTTTGAATCGTTGATGCAGCTAATTTATCCTCAAATCTAAAGTCAATGGCACAAGCAGAAATGCAATGGTACGTTTTGCGTGCTGTCAGTGGTAAAGAGGGCAAGGTAAAGGAGTACATCGATGCCGAAATTAAGAATGGCCGCTTAGGCGGTCATGTTTCGCAGGTGCTCATCCCAACCGAGAAGGTCGTTCAGATGCGCGGTACAAAACGTGTGATCAAAGAACGTAACTACCTTCCGGGTTATGTCCTTGTCGAGGCTAGATTAGTTGGTGAAACGGTTTACGATTTGAGAAATACGCCTAACGTGTTAGGTTTTCTCGGCGGAATGGATAATCCTACTCCATTGCGCGAATCGGAAGTGAATCGTATCTTAGGTAAGAATGACTCATTGGAAGATGAACCCATTGAGATTCAAATTCCTTACTTGCCGGGTGACAGTGTCAAAGTTGTTGACGGACCTTTTAGCGGTTTCTCCGGAACTGTAGATAAGGTGGACAATGACAAGAAAAAAGTCACTGTGAATGTCAAGGTCTTCGGTCGTGTTACCGGTTTGGACTTAGGTTTTATGCAGATAGCAAAGGAATAGGTGTGTTACGAACCGATTTCCTTAACATTTTAATCAATTTATCAAAATGGCAAAAGAAGTTGCTGGATTAATCAAATTACAGATTAAGGGTGGCGCTGCAAATCCTTCTCCTCCCGTTGGTCCTGCTTTGGGTTCCAAGGGTATCAATATTATGGATTTCTGCAAGCAGTTCAACGCCAGAACTCAGGACAAGGCCGGTAAGGTATTGCCGGTTGTCATTACTTACTATAACGATAAATCTTTTTCGTTCATAGTAAAGACTCCTCCTGTAGCAATTCAATTGCTGGAAGCAGCTAAAAAGAAAAGTGGCTCTGCTCAACCTAACCGTACCAAGATTGCTGAAATCACTTGGGATCAGGTTAAGGCTATTGCAGAAGACAAGATGCCCGACTTGAACTGCTTCACAGTTGAGAGTGCAATGCGTTTGGTTGCCGGAACCGCCCGCAGCATGGGTATCACAGTAAAAGGTGACTTCCCTGGTTAATAATTTATTCTTCAATTTGAAACATGAGTAAACTGACAAAAAATCAAAAGTCGGTAGCTGACAAGATTGAAGCAGGGAAGGCTTACACACTCAAAGAAGCTTCCAGCTTGGTGAAGGAAATCACCACCACCAAGTTTGATGCCTCTGTTGATGTGGACGTACGTTTGGGCGTTGACCCTCGTAAGGCGAACCAGATGGTTCGTGGCGTGGTGTCTTTGCCTCACGGAACAGGAAAGGTCGTTCGAGTACTGTGCCTTTGTACGCCTGACGTTGAAGCCGCTGCTAAAGAAGCCGGTGCTGACTATGTAGGTCTCGATGAATATATCGAGAAGATTAAAGGTGGTTGGACTGATGTGGATGTTATCATCACGATGCCTGCCATCATGGGTAAAATCGGTGCGCTGGGTCGCGTGTTAGGTCCTCGTGGCTTGATGCCTAACCCCAAGAGTGGTACCGTTACTATGGATGTAGCCAAAGCTATCCGCGAGGTTAAGCAGGGTAAGATTGACTTTAAGGTAGATAAAACCGGTATCGTTCATACCTCTATCGGTAAAGTTTCCTTCACTCCCGAGCAGATTTTCGGTAATGCTAAAGAGTTCATCTCTACCATTATCAAACTGAAACCCGCTGCCGCTAAGGGTACTTATATCAAGAGTATTTATCTTTCCTCTACCATGAGTAAGGGTATCAAGATTGATCCTAAGTCCGTAGATGAAACTAATTGAACATTATCATGAAGAAGGAAGATAAAGCTATTGTTATTGAACAAATCAGTGCAAAACTGAGCGAGTACGCACACTTCTATTTGGTGGACGTGACCGGCATGAATGCAGAAGCCACTTCTGCTCTGCGTCGCAAGTGCTTCGGTAGCGACATCAAGATGGTTGTTGTGAAGAACACTCTTCTGAAGCAGGCGCTCAGTGCATCTGAAATTGACTTCTCTCCGCTGTATGGCTCCTTGAAGGGCAACACCGCTGTGTTCTTCTGCAACACCGCCAACGCTCCCGCTAAGCTCATCAAAGAGATGGGTAAGGATGGCGTTCCTGCTCTGAAGGCTGCTTACGCTGAAGAAGGAATCTATGTTGGAGCTGATCAGCTCGATGCCCTTTGCGCAATCAAGAGCAAGAACGAGGTCATTGCTGATGTTGTTGCTTTGCTGCAATCCCCTGCCAAGAATGTCATTTCTGCTCTTCAGGGTGCAGGACAGACCATTCACGGTGTGCTTAAAACTTTGGGCGAACGCCCCGAGTAACCTTCGGAACTCTCCGACCTATTAAATTAATCGAATAAAAACAAAACAAATACTTTTACAAAATGGCAGATATCAAAGCTATCGCTGAAGAATTGGTAAATTTGACAGTGAAAGAAGTTAACGAGTTGGCAACTATCCTTAAGGATGAATACGGAATCGAACCCGCTGCTGCAGCTGTCGCTGTTGCTGCCGGTCCTGCAGCTGGCGGTGCCGCTGCTGCTGAAGAGAAGACCTCTTTCGATGTAGTTCTTAAGAGCGCAGGTAGCGCTAAACTTCAGGTTGTAAAGGCTGTGAAAGAACACTGCGGTCTCGGTCTGAAGGAAGCTAAGGACCTCGTAGATGGTGCTCCCTCCAAGATTAAGGAAGGCGTTGCTAAAGAAGAGGCTGAATCTTTGAAGAAAGCTCTCGAAGAAGCAGGCGCTGAAGTAGAACTCGCTTAATAAAAATTATCCCTTTCTGGGAAACGGTTATGAATCTTCTGGTAGAGGGTTCATAACCTTTTTGTGTCTATATTTTAGCAGGTTTTGTTTTTGAGGTGTAGGATGCTTTTCATCTTCCCCATTCAAAATCTCCTATACCTCATCAGGCTGTTAGTTGCGCATGAAGTGAAGTCAAATGTAAGGTTCCCTCCTTCGCTCACATTGCTCTTTGCTCATTGCAGGTTTCTCCCTTTTGCTGACCGCCGTTTATTTATCATAAACTTAACTGTTTACGAATGTCTTCCAGAGTTATTAACCAAAGAGTAAACTTTGCGTCCGTAAAGAATCCGATGCCCTATCCTGATTTCTTGGACGTTCAGTTAAAGTCTTTCAGAGATTTCTTGCAGCTTGACACTCCCAGTGAATTGCGCAAGAATGACGGACTTTACAAAGTTTTTGCGGAGAACTTCCCTATTGCTGATACCCGCAACAACTTTGTCCTTGAGTTTATCGACTACTACATCGATGAACCTCGTTATACCATTCAAGAATGTCTTGAACGTGGTTTGACCTACAGTGTTCCCCTCAAAGCTAAGTTGAAGCTCTACTGTACGGACCCCGACCATGAGGATTTTGACACCGTGGTTCAAGATGTCTTCTTGGGTTCCATTCCTTACATGTCAGAGAACGGTACGTTCATCATCAATGGTGCAGAGCGTGTGGTTGTGTCCCAGTTGCATCGTTCTCCCGGAGTTTTCTTTGGTTCAAGCATCCATGCCAACGGCACGCAGCTCTATTCAGCGCGAATCATTCCTTTCAAGGGTTCCTGGATTGAGTTTGCCACTGACATTAACAATGTGATGTATGCCTACATTGACAGAAAGAAGAAACTTCCTGTCACCACGTTGTTGCGTGCCATTGGTTTTGAAACCGATAAAGACATTCTTCAGATTTTCAATTTGGCAGAAGAGTTGAAGGTCACCAAAACCAACTTGAAGAAGGCAATCGGTCGCCGTTTGGCAGCCCGTGTCTTGAAGAGTTGGGTGGAAGACTTTGTGGATGAAGACACCGGTGAAGTTGTTTCCATTGAGAGAAACGAGGTGATTCTGGATCGTGAAACGGTGCTTGACGCTGAGAACATTGAATCCATCATTGAATCCGGCGCACAGAGCATTCTGATTCACCATGAGGAAGTGTCCTCTTCTGATTTCTCCATCATTTTCAACACACTCCAGAAAGACCCCTCCAACTCTGAGAAGGAGGCTGTGCTCTACATCTATCGTCAGTTGCGTAATGCAGACCCTGCCGACGATGCTTCTGCACGTGAGGTCATCAACAACCTGTTCTTCTCTGAGAAGCGTTATGACCTTGGTGAGGTGGGACGTTACAGAATCAACAAGAAACTCAATCTTTCCACCGAAATGGATGTGCGTGTTCTCACGCGTGAAGATATCATTGAGATTATCAAATATCTTGTTGAACTCATCAACTCCAAGGCTACTGTCGATGACATTGACCACTTGAGCAACCGTCGTGTTCGCACCGTGGGAGAACAGTTGTCCAATCAGTTTGCCATTGGTTTGGCACGTATGAGCCGTACCATTCGTGAACGCATGAATGTTCGTGACAACGAAGTGTTCACCCCGACCGACCTCATCAATGCCAAGACCATTTCCAGCGTCATCAATTCGTTCTTTGGCACCAATGCACTTTCTCAGTTCATGGACCAGACGAACCCCTTGGCTGAGGTGACCCACAAGCGCCGTTTGTCTGCCCTTGGTCCCGGCGGTCTGTCTCGTGAGCGTGCCGGTTTCGAGGTTCGTGACGTGCACTACACTCACTACGGTCGTCTTTGTCCGATTGAGTCTCCGGAAGGTCCGAACATCGGTTTGATTTCCTCTCTTTGCGTCTATGCGAAGATTGACGAACTCGGCTTTATTGAAACGCCTTATCGTAAGGTGGAGAACTCCATGGTCGATCTTGACAATGACCATGTCGTTTTCCTCTCTGCCGAGGAAGAAGAAGGCAAGATTATCGGTCAGGGTAATGCACCTCTGAACGATGACGGTTCCTTCATTCGTGACAAGGTGAAATGTCGTCAGGATGCGGACTATCCTGTGGTTCCGCCTTCAGAGGTTGAACTCATGGACGTGGCTCCTCAGCAGATTGCCTCCATCGCAGCATCGCTCATTCCTTTCTTGGAGCATGACGACGCCCACCGTGCGTTGATGGGCTCCAACATGATGCGCCAGGCAGTTCCTTTGATTCGCAGTGAAGCTCCTATCGTCGGTACCGGCATCGAGAAACAAGTCTGCGAAGATTCCCGCACCATGATTGTGGCTGAGGGAGAAGGTGTCATTGAATTCGTGGATGCCACCACCATTCGCATTGCCTACGAACGCACCGAGGATGAAGAGTTCGTCAGCTTCGATTCCAACGTGAAGGAATACACCATCCCCAAGTTCCGCCGCACCAACCAGAACATGACCATTGACCTTCGTCCCATCTGTGAGAAGGGTCAGCGTGTTCACAAAGGCGACATCCTCACTGAAGGCTACGCCACTGAAAACGGTGAGTTGGCTCTGGGACGTAACCTCCTCGTGGCATACATGCCTTGGAAGGGTTATAACTATGAGGACGCCATCGTGCTCAACGAACGCATGGTTCGTGAAGACATCCTCACCTCCGTTCATGTAGATGAATACAGTCTGGAAGTTCGTGAGACCAAGCGAGGCATGGAAGAGTTTACCAACGACATTCCCAATGTCAGCGAGGACGCCACCAAAGACCTTGACGAAAACGGTGTCATCCGCATCGGTGCACGTGTGGTTCCCGGCGACATCCTCATCGGTAAGATTACTCCGAAGGGCGAAAGCGACCCCACTCCCGAAGAGAAGTTGCTCCGCGCCATCTTCGGCGACAAGGCAGGCGACGTGAAGGATGCCTCTTTGAAGGCCAATCCCTCCCTTTCCGGTGTGGTCATCAACAAACGTCTCTTCAAGCGCGAGCAGAAGAGCCGTACCTCCAAGGCTGCCGACAAAGTGTTGCTTCAGAAACTCGACGAACAGTTTGAGAAGGACGTGGCAGAACTCAAGAACGTCATGGTGGACAAACTCTACAGCCTCATCAGCGACAAGAAGTCTCTCGGCATCAAGGACAACGTAGGTTCTGAGGTTGTTGCCAAGGGAGCCAAGTTCACCAAGTCTCTGCTCCACACTTTGGAATATACTTCCATCGAACTGCGCAACTGGACTGCTGACGAGCACGCCAACAGCCTCATTCGTCAGTTGGTCATCAACTATTTGAAAAAATATAATCAATATGACGCACAGCTGAAGCGCAAGAAGTTCGCCATCACCATCGGCGACGATCTTCCCTCCGGCATCATCAAACAGGCAAAAGTCTATATCGCCAAGAAACGCAAGATTGGCGTCGGCGACAAGATGGCAGGTCGTCACGGAAACAAGGGTATCGTTTCCAAGATTGTGCGTCAGGAAGACATGCCGTTCCTCGCCGACGGAACGCCGGTTGACATCGTGCTCAACCCGCTGGGTGTGCCCTCTCGTATGAACCTCGGTCAGATTTTCGAGGCAGTCCTCGGTGCAGCCGGCAAGAATTTGGGCGTGAAGTTTGCCACCCCCATCTTCGACGGTGCCAAGTTGGACGACCTCTGCGAATGGACCGACAAAGCCGGTCTTCCCCGTTTCTGCTCCACTCAACTCTATGATGGCGGCACCGGTGAACCGTTTGACCAGAAAGCAACGGTCGGTGTGACCTACATGCTTAAACTCGGTCACATGGTGGAAGACAAGATGCACGCCCGTTCCATTGGTCCGTACTCTCTCATCACTCAGCAGCCCCTTGGCGGTAAAGCCCAGTTTGGTGGTCAGCGTTTCGGTGAGATGGAGGTTTGGGCGATTGAAGCCTTCGGTGCATCCCACGTGCTCCAAGAAATCCTCACCATCAAGTCAGATGATGTCGTCGGTCGTGCCAAAGCCTACGAGGCGATTGTCAAAGGCGACCCCATGCCCACTCCCGGCATTCCCGAATCTCTGAACGTATTGCTCCACGAGCTGCGCGGCTTGGGTCTCAGCATCACCCTTGACTAACATCCTATCTTCTTCATCTCAATCATTTTCTTAAGAATATGGCATTTAAAAGAGAAAATAAAGTAAAGAACAACTTTACCAAGATAACTATCGGATTGGCGTCTCCCGAAGAGATTCAAGCCAACTCCTACGGTGAGGTGTTGAAGCCCGAGACCATCAACTATCGCACCTACAAGCCTGAGCGTGACGGCCTCTTCTGCGAGCGCATCTTCGGTCCGACCAAGGACTTCGAGTGCCACTGCGGAAAATACAAGCGCATCCGCTATAAAGGCATCGTCTGCGACCGTTGTGGTGTCGAGGTGACCGAAAAGAAAGTGCGCCGCGAGCGTGCCGGTCACATCCAGCTCGTGGTGCCCGTGGCTCACATCTGGTATTTCCGTTCCTTGCCCAACAAGATGGGCTACCTCCTCGGAATCCCCACCAAGAAGCTTGACTCCATTATTTATTATGAACGTTATGTAGTCATCCAGCCCGGTCCCTTCGCCGACGAGCTCGGTGAGAAGGACCTCCTCACCGAGGACGAGTATCTGGACTACATGGCAAAGGCTCCCAAGGACAACAACTTCTTGGAAGACACTGACCCCAACAAGTTCATCGCCAAGATGGGTGCAGAGGCAATCTATGACCTCTTGACTCGCATCGACCTCGACAGCCTTTCCTACGAACTGCGCGACCGTGCCAACTCTGACTCCTCCGTGCAGCGCAAGAACGAGGCACTCAAACGTCTGCAGGTGGTGGAATCCTTCCGCGTCAGCCGTGACCGCAACAAACCCGAGTGGATGATTATGAAGATTATTCCCGTCACTCCGCCCGATTTGCGTCCGCTCGTGCCGCTGGATGGTGGTCGTTTCGCCACTTCCGACCTCAACGACCTCTATCGTCGTGTCCTCATTCGCAACAACCGTCTGAAGAGACTTTTGGAAATCAAGGCTCCCGAAGTCATTCTCCGAAACGAGAAACGTATGCTTCAGGAATCTGTCGATAGCCTCTTCGACAACTCCCGCAAGAGCTCTGCCGTCAAGAGCGACAGCAACCGTCCGCTCAAGTCTCTTTCCGACTCCCTCAAAGGAAAGCAGGGACGTTTCCGTCAGAACCTCCTCGGTAAGCGTGTGGACTATTCCGCTCGTTCCGTCATCGTTGTCGGTCCCGAGTTGAAGATGGGTGAGTGCGGCCTGCCCAAACTCATGGCTGCCGAACTCTACAAGCCCTTCATCATCCGCAAACTCATCGAGCGCGGCATCGTGAAGACCGTCAAGAGCGCCAAGAAGATTGTCGATCGTCGCGAGTCCATCATCTGGGACATCCTCGAGCACGTCATGAAGGGACACCCCGTTCTCCTCAACCGTGCACCGACCCTCCACCGTCTCGGTATCCAGGCATTCCAGCCCAAGATGATTGAAGGCAAAGCCATTCAGCTTCACCCGCTGGCATGTACCGCCTTCAACGCCGACTTCGACGGTGACCAAATGGCAGTTCACCTCCCCTTGAGCAACGAAGCCATCTTGGAAGCCCAGATGCTCATGCTCCAGAGCCACAACATCCTCAACCCCGCCAACGGTGCGCCCATCACCGTGCCTTCTCAGGACATGGTGCTCGGTCTCTACTACATCACCAAACTCCGTCCGGGTGCCAAGGGTGCAGGTCTCACCTTCTACGGTGCAGAAGAAGCGCTCATTGCCTACAATGAAAAGCGTGTCGATGTCCACGCTCCCGTCAAAGTGATGGTGGACGACATCGACGACCGCGGCTTCCCCTGCAAGCACCTGGTGGAAACCTCCGTCGGTCGTGTCATTGTCAATGAGATTATCCCCGTCGAGTGCGGCTTCGTCAACACCATCATCTCCAAGAAGTCTCTCCGCGACATCATCACCAAGGTCATCAAGACCGTCGGCATGGCTCGTGCCTGCGACTTCCTCGACGGAATCAAGAACCTCGGTTATCGCATGGCATACGAAGGCGGACTTTCCTTCAACCTCGACGACATCATCATTCCTGAAGAGAAGGTGGATATCGTGAAGAAAGGTAATGAGGAAATCGACCAGATTACCATGAACTATAACATGGGTTTCATCACCGACAACGAGCGCTACAATCAGGTCATCGACACTTGGACTCACGTGAACACCGACCTCAAGAAGACGCTCATGAAGCAGATGACCGAAGCCGACCAAGGTTTCAACGCCGTGTTTATGATGCTCGACTCCGGTGCCCGTGGTTCTGCTGACCAGATTGCTCAGTTGGCAGGTATGCGTGGTTTGATGGCGAAGCCTCAGAAGGCCGGTGCCGAAGGCGCACAAATCATCGAGAACCCGATTCTCTCCAACTTCAAGGAAGGTATGTCCGTGTTGGAATACTTTATCTCCACCCACGGTGCTCGTAAGGGTCTTGCCGACACCGCCTTGAAGACTGCCGACGCCGGTTACCTCACCCGTCGTCTTGTCGATGTCTCCCATGACGTCATCATCACCGAGGAAGACTGCGGCACGCTCCGCGGCCTCGTCTGCACCGCTCTCAAGGACGGCGACGAAGTCATCTCCTCTCTGAGCGAGAGAATCCTCGGTCGTGTGTCTGTCCACGACATCATCAACCCCACCACCGGCAAACTCATCGTCGCTTCCGGCGAAGAAATCACCGAGCCCATCGCCGCTGAGATTGAAGCCTCTCCCATCGAGAGCGTCGAAATCCGCTCCGTCCTCACCTGCGAGAGCCGCCACGGTGTTTGTCAGAAGTGCTACGGTCGCAACCTCGCCACCAGCCGCATGGTGCAGAAGGGCGAAGCCGTCGGCGTCATCGCCGCACAGTCCATCGGTGAACCGGGTACGCAGCTGACGCTCCGTACGTTCCACGCCGGTGGTATCGCCTCCAACGCTGCTGCCAATGCCACCATCCTTGCCAAGAGCGACTGCCGTCTTGAGTTTGAAGAACTCCGCACGGTGGAAAGCACCACCGACGAGGGTCAGGCTGTCAAGATTGTGGTCGGTCGTTTGGCTGAAGTTCGTTTCATCGACGAGCACACCGGCATCGTCCTCTCTTCTCAGAACGTTCCCTACGGTTCTCAACTCTTCGTTTCCGACGGCGACCGCGTGAAGAAGGGCGACATGATTGCCAAGTGGGACCCCTTCAACGCAGTCATCGTCACCGAGAACGCAGGTACCATCCGCTTCGAGAGCGTCGTCGAAGGCATCACCTATCGTGTGGAAGAAGACGAAGCCACCGGTCTCCGTGAGCGCATCGTCATCGAGTCTAAGGACAAGGTACACGTGCCCACCTGCCACATTTTGGACGAGAACGGCGAAGAGATTCGCTCCTACAACTTCCCCATCAACGGTCACATCGTGGTCGAAGACGGTCAGCAAGTCAAGGCAGGCGAAATCCTCATCAAGATTCCTCGTGCCGTCGGCAAGGCGGGCGACATCACCGGTGGTCTGCCTCGTGTCACCGAGCTCTTCGAAGCCCGCAACCCGAGCAACCCCGCCGTGGTCAGCGAAATCGATGGCGAAATCACCATGGGAAGCATCAAGCGTGGTCATCGCGAAATTGTCGTCACCTCCAAACTCGGAGAAATCAAGAAATATCTCGTGCCCCTCTCCAAGCAGATTCTTGTGCAGGAGAACGACTACGTTCGTGCCGGAACTCCGCTCTCCGACGGTTCCATCACTCCCGGTGACATCCTTGCCATCCAAGGTCCCACCGCCGTGCAGGAATACATTGTCAACGAAGTGCAGGACGTCTATCGCCTTCAGGGTGTGAAAATCAACGACAAACACTTCGAAGTCATCGTTCGTCAGATGATGCGCAAGGTTCAAATCAACGAACCCGGCGACACCCGCTTCCTCGAGCAGCAGATTGTCGATAAACTCGACTTTGCTGAAGAGAACGACCGCATCTGGGGCAAGAAAGTCGTCATCGACGCCGGTGACAGCGAAACCATGAAGAAGGGTATGATTGTGACTGCCCGCAAGCTCCGCGACGAGAACTCACAGCTCAAGCGCCGTGACCTCAAACTCGTCAAGGTGCGCGATGCACAGGCTGCCACCTCCACCCAGATTCTGCAGGGTATCACGCGTGCCGCACTCCAGACCAAGTCCTTCATGTCTGCCGCTTCCTTCCAGGAAACCACCAAGGTGCTCAACGAAGCCGCCATCAGCGGTAAGACTGACTACTTGGAGGGCATGAAAGAGAACGTCATCTGCGGTCACCTCATTCCCGCCGGTACCGGTCTTCGCGAGTTCAACCGCATTGTCGTGGCAGACCGTGAGGAATACGAGAAGGCACAGGCTGCCAAGCAGACCACTGACGTAGCCTCCGAGTTCTGAAAAGACCTCTTTGTCACTTTTATATGAAAAATCCCGCGTCCGAAATGGCGCGGGATTTTTCTTTCCAGCGACCTTTTGCTTCGTTTCTTCGACGCGTTGAATCGTCGTTCTTCGTCGCGATTTTGGTGTGATTTTGCAGTGATTAAGGGACTCATCTTCAACCTCTGTTTCAGTTAGGAAAGACAAAAACCAATTATTGCTGTCCGGTAAAAGTTTTCTCAGCCGGATGGTGAGGGCTGCAAGCCCGATGAGCCCGACGAAGGAGGGCGAGCTGTTAGCCCAGGCCGTGAGGCCTGGGTAAGGCAGTAGCAGTAATTTTGAGGGCTGTAAGTCCCGATTCCTTTCA
>JBJEAG010000166.1:0-11615 GCA_051868855.1 Alloprevotella sp.
GGGGTTTTGCAGGGGTTTTGCAGGGGTTTTGCAGGGGTTTTGCAGGTTGCAAAATGGTTGCAAAATGGTTGCAAAATGGTTGCTCAAGGTTTTGCCAAGTTGGCGAATGGTTGGCGAATGGTTGGCGAAAGGTGTCGCAGCGTTTTAAGCTTGCGCGGCGCTGAAGCAACGCAGGAGCGTTGAGCAGTCGCGCAGCGACTTCTTTTGAGTTCCTCCCTACTTCACCTCCACGCTGAAGGTGGCGGGACGCAAGCCCTTGGCTCTGGCACGCAGTTGGGCGGTGCCTGCTTTGTCGCCAGCCTGCACGAGCATCATCAGCTGACCACCGAAAGCGTGCATGCGGGGAAGGTGGAAGAGTTCAAGAGAGGTGGCATCGCCGTTCGCCACGGCTTTGAAGCGGGCAGCGCCCTCCACTTCAAACTCCACCTGACCCGCGAAGTGCGGACAGAGATTTCCGTCCTTATCCACCGCTTTCACGAGATAGTAGCCGATGTCGTTGCCATCCGCCGCCAGCATTTCGGTGAACGAAGGTTCGATGACGAGATGATGAGGTTTGCCCGCCGTCTTCACCGTCAGGCTGTCCGCCTTGCGTCCCTCAGCATCGTAAGCCACGACGGTGACGGTGCCCGGTTCATAGACCACGTCATTCCACATCAAGCGATAGCGCTCCTCCACGGTCTTCGCAGTCTGGCGATTCTGCTTGGTCAGTCGTCCTTGGCTCTTGCCGTTGATGAAGAGTTCGGCGGAGGGGTGGGACGTATAGACAAAGACCGGCGTCACCTTTCCCTCGCGACCGTGCCAGGTCCAGTGGGGCAATGACCAAAGCGTCGGCTGCTTCTTGTTCCACACGCTGCGATAGAGATAGAAACGGTCCTTGGGGATGGAGGCGAGGTCAATGATGCCGAACATGGAGGAGTGGTTGGGCCAGGCGTCGGTGTCGTAGGGCGAGGGTTCGCCAAGATAGTCAAAGCCGGTCCATACAAACTGCCCCAGCGTCCACTCGTGGTCCTCGGCAAGAGCGAGGTCCACGTCGGGAATGTTCGACCAAGAGCAATATTCCAAATCATAACTCGAACTCTGATGGTCGGCGGTGACGACATCCGCTTTCTTCTCCACGGGGAAATGATAGACGCCGCGGGAACTCACCGTCGAGGAGGTCTCCGAACCGAGCACGAGATTCTGCGGCAGACGCTCGTAGGCTTCTTCGTAGCGGTGCGCACGGTAGTTGAAGCCCGGCACATCGAGCATGGCGGCGAAGCCATTGTCGAGCACGCAAGAGACTTGGTCCATGCCGCAGGTGACAGGGCGCGTCGGGTCTTCGCGGTGACAAATGTCGCGCAGGAAAGTCGCCACTTTGTAGCCCTCGGCAGAGCACTGCGTCGGTACTTCGTTGCCGATGCTCCACATCACGACGGAAGGATGGTTGCGGAACTGACGCAGCATGTTCACCATGTCGCGCTCCGCCCAGTCGGCAAAGTAGCGGTGATAGCCGTTGTCACATTTCGCAATGTCCCATTCGTCGAAAGGTTCAAGCATCATCATGAAACCCATCTCATCGCAAAGTTCCACGAGTTCCGGTGCCGGCATGTTGTGGGAGGTGCGCACGGCATCGCAACCCATGTCCTTGAGCATGCGAAGTTGATGACGGATGGCACTGCGATTGACGGCAGCACCGAGCGGACCGAGGTCGTGGTGCAGACAGACGCCTTGGAACTTGCGACGCTCGCCGTTCAGATAGAAGCCCTTGTCTGCCACGAACTCAATGCTGCGAATGCCGAACGGAGTTTCATAGCGGTCCGTCACGCAGCCACCCACGCTGACCTCCGTCACGGCACGGTAGCGGTGGGGCGTTTCGGGCGACCAAAGGCGCGGGTGCTCCACCGTCAGGTGTTGCTCAAAAGGCTGCCCGTGGTTGAGATAGCCGCGGTTCGTTTTGGTAGCCACGATTTTCCCCTCTTCGTCCACGATGTCCGTTTTCAGCGTCAGCAGACAGGTGTCAGCACCCTCGATGGTCGTGCGGAGGCAGACGGAGGCATAGTCCGCTGCCACGTGAGGCGTCGTCACCTGCGTACCCCAAACGGGGATGTGGATGCGCTCAGTCTCCACCACTTTCACGTGGCGGAAGAGACCGGCGCCGGGATACCAGCGGCTGGACTGCGGTTTGTTCTCCAGATGCACAGCCAGAACATTTGCCTCGCCGGCGGGACGGAGCAACGAGGTGACGTCGCAGTGGAAGGCGTTGTAGCCGTAGGGCCAGAAGATGGCTTGCTTTCCATTGACATAGACCTTCGCCTCGCTCATCGCGCCTTCAAAGACGAGACTGACCTGCTTACCCGCCGCGGAACGGAAGGAGGTGCGATACCATCCCTCTCCGACGTAGGGCAGACCGCCCGTGCGCCCCGTCTTGACCGAGGCTTCGGTCTCGAAGTTCTGGGTGACTGCCACGTTCTGCAAATCGTGGTCCCGCGAGAAAGGTCCGGTGATTGCCCAGTCGTGGGGCACCTCGACGCTTTGCCAGTTCCGGTCGTTGAAGTCGGGAGATTCCGCGCCCTCGGCGGCACCCTGATGAAAACGCCAGCCGCGGGTGAGGTTCTGCTCCGAGCGCTGTGCGCAGAGAAGCGAAGGAGACAGCGCCAAAAGCGCAGTCAGAAAGAAAGAAGAGATTTTCATGGTTTAGAAGCTGTGTGTGTCGGTTTCAATCAAGAAAAAGAAGTCTTCGGGCAAAACGTGCCTTCGAAGACTTCTTTGAGGTTAGTGCGGTTCAGCGAGCCAGAAACTTGCCTCCGCGATAAAGATAGATATGTCCTTTTTGAGGTTGAGCCACGCGGCGACCGCTGAGGTCATAGAACTGACGCTCGGTCGCTGCAGACGTGGGAGAAGAAATGCCGTCCTGCAGGTGGTCTTCGCCAACGAGGGTGAAGGCATACTGACAGCCCGTGTCGGTCAGGTTTGTGCCGCCGCCCCAGTTGAAGACCTTCCAGCCTTGTCCCGCATTGTTCGTTTGGTTGAACTGCGACTCACCGCTGACAATGCCGAAATAACCGACGGTGGCTGACACGAGAAAGTTCCAGCCGGCGGCAGGCTGCGTGGCGGTGGCGGTGAGGGCGGTGTTGTTGGTGACGGCAGGGTTCACGTAGAGTCCGCTCACCTTGTTCACGATGTCAAAACTGCCGTCGCCGCGTTCCAAGAACTTCCAAACGGAAGCGTCGGTCGGGGCTGTCTCGCCGACGATTGCTTCGCCGTCACCGTAACCCGTCGGATAGCGGTTGCCGCGGAGAGGCGTACAGAACTGATACCAATAGACGTCGTTGGCGGTGCTGAGTTGCGGCATCTCCACTTCCGTGAAGACATATTTACAACCTTCGTCGGTCAGGTTCGAGCCGTTGCCCCAGTTATATACTTTATAAGACTGCGCACTCTTTGTCTGATTGAACTGCACGCTGCCCGAAGTGATGATGACGAACCCCGTGGCGTTGGATTTTGCGATGGTCCAGCCTGCCTCGGGTTCGCTTTGCGAGGTTTTCAGTGCGGTGTTGTAGGCGGCAGCGGGAGAGATGTAGGTGTCATCCGCCGCGTTTTGAATGTTCCAAGTGCCGTCGGTGCGTTTCACAAACTTCCACATAGACGCCTTGGAGGCGGAGGTGTTGCCGATGATTTCGGCATCGGCACCCTGAGAAGTCGGATAGCGGCTCTCGCGGAGCGGCGTGTTGAAGATGTAGTAGTGCGTTTCCACATCGGTGCTGGCTTTGGGCTGGTTGATGCCGGCAGATGCCACGGCAGTCTGCAGTGCCTCGCGGGCAGCGGAGAGCGCAGAGATTTGTGCGTTGCGAGCCTCAGCGTCCATTTCCTCACCGAGCGTGAGGCGGACAGCCTCCAGTTGCTGACGGAAATCATCGGCGAGCGCGGGGTCGTAGTATCCAACCTTATCGTTGAACTCCGTACGCAACCAGGTGTCGAGTTCATCGACGAAAAGCGAAACGCGCTCGGCGTCTGCGTCAATGCACTGGGTCGGAGAGTAGATGAGTCCATCGACCGCGTTCTTGCCCTCTGTGTCGGTGAAGACGAAGGTGAACTGCCACTTGTCGCGTCCTGTTCCGCCTTTATCAACGTGGGGCAGACGCATGAAGACCTTGTTCCAGCCCTGCTTCAGGGTGAGTTGCACGACGGGGCGTGCGGTGAAGTTCTCGTTGGTCAGCCCGAGCGTGCTGTGGTCTTGCGGAATGCTTTGGTCGGCTTGCTCCCATTCCGGAGCGGGGATTTCGACATCGTTGAGCCAAACCTTGGAGCCTCGGCGGTCCCACTGTCCGGCACGCGGTGCGGTCTCGCTGCCCGAGCGGCTGTAGTTGTAGAACTCAATCTGTGCGCCGACCTGCTGTTCCACGGGAGAATAGACGTAAGTCCAAGCGTAGGCAGTCTGGTTGTTGGCGGGAGAGGAGAAGAAGGAAGGCACGGTCGGATGCCAGATGTGACGCAGCCAAATGCCGGCGCCGGTGGCGTTGTGTGTGCCGTAGGTCGTTCCGTCCAGTTCAAAAGAAGAAGGAAGAATCTCGTCGGTGCAGGTTTCGGGCGGCAAGGCGAGCGCATTGTTGCCGTTGTTGGGGAAGGGGTCGGTGATGCGCCAGTGCACATTGGTCTGCTTGACGTAGGGGATGGGCTCGTTCTTCAGTGAGTGCGCCTTGTGGAAAAGGAAGCGGCGCTCGAAGTCGGCGAACTCGTCAAACTCCTCGCCGACGTTCGGCAGGGTCGTGCCACCGCTTTCAATGTATGCCTTACCGCCGCCCTTCCAGGCACGTTCGGCAGAAGCGAGGATGTTGGCGTAGATGTTGTTCTGGCGAACGATGTCTGTCTCGGTGGCAGTCTTGGTGTCGTTCCAAGCCGCGCTAATCGTTCCGGCAACATCCGGTGTGCCTTGCTGTTCGTAGTAGATGTTGCTCTTATAGATTCCCACCAAGTCGGCATAGACGTCAAAGTGGTTGGTGTAGTTGTAGCGGCAGTCGATGTTGGGCAGTCCCTCGACGACTTTTCCGGAGGTTGCCCACATCTGCGTCATGTCGCAGAGCGCAGCGGTGGGAGGTCCTGCCACGAGGCGGTTCCACATGACAACCTTCTTGCCTTTGCCACGCACGTAGTCCGCCATGGTCTGCAGGAAGTTGGGATAGGTGATGGTGACTTCGTCGCCGCCGATGTGGATGTAGGGAGCATCGGTAAAGACGTCTGCCACTTCGTCGAGCACGACTTTGAGGGCGGCGACGCCTTCATCGCTTTGCATGTCGAAGCCCATGGCAGTCTTGAAGGCGGCGCTGTGGCCGGGCATGTCGATTTCGGGGATGACGGTCACGCCGCGCTCGGCAGCATAGTCCACCAACCCGCGACATTGGTCTTGGGTGTAGAACTGTCCGGCGTAGCGCGTCATGTTTTCGGCTTGGGTGAGTTGCGGGAAGGCTTTCACCTCAAAGCGCCAGGCGAGTTTCTCGGTGAGATGCCAGTGGAAGACGTTCACTTTGAAACGGGAGAGGTTGTCGATTTCACGTTTGAGTTCGTCGAAACTCAGGAAGGAGCGTCCGACATCGTGCATGAAACCGCGCACCTTGAAGGCGGGCCAGTCTTTGAGTTTGAGGCATTCGAAAGCAGCACTGCCTTCTTCGTAGCCTTCCGCCAACTGACGCAGGGTCTGAGCGGCACGAATCACGCCGGTGGCGTTGAGAGCGCGGATGACCACGGCGTCGGAGGTGATGTCGAGACTGTAGGCTTCATCGGGGAAGAGGTTCACGGAGTGGTTGAACGCGCCGGGGATTTCGGAGACAATCTCCACGGTGACAGTGGCGGCAGCGTCGGCAGCGATGGTGGCGCCGGCTTCGGTGAGCACGGTTTGTAAGAGGGTGCAGTCGGTCGGGTCGGTGAGGCGCACGCTGCGTTGCAGGTTGAACGGGGTTTGTTCCACCGCTTCCACTTGCTTGGGAAGGGGAAGCAGGTCGGAAATCTTCGCCGCGGCAGGCTGTGCCATACAAGCGCCGACGAGCAAAAGGGCACTAAGCGTAAGGTTCTTCATAGTATCTGATGTTTGGATTATCTCCTATATATATAATAAGGTGTGCCGTGACAATGGCGTTTGAAGCAGTTGATTTGTTTTTCGCTTGCAAAAAAACAAAAAAAAGAGGAATTTGAGGAGAGACAACTGAATAAAACTCCCGAAAACCCGTTTATAATGGTATAAGATACGGCAAAGAAAGGGGTTTTTCCTTATTTTTGTGAAAAAACTTAGGTACTTCAATGTGAAAATACCTATCTTCGCCGACAACGGTTCCTAATCCTCATTATTATCATGGAAAACAAGCAAAACAACTACTGCATCATTCTGGCGGGAGGCGTCGGAAGAAGACTGTGGCCCGTGAGCAGCGAAACGCAACCGAAACAATTCATCGATTTCTTCGGCACAGGACGCACGCTCTTGCAACAGACCTTCGACCGCTTTGCCGACATCATGCCGATTGAGAATATCTTTGTTTCTACGTTTGAAGAATATGTGGAGACGGTGAAGCAGCAACTCCCGCAACTCCCGCTTGAGAACATCCTGCCGGAACCGGTGCAGTTGAACACCGCGCCTGCCTCCATTTGGGCAACCTGGCACGTGGTCATCCGAGACCCGAAAGCCAACCTCGTGGTGACGCCGGCAGACCAAATCATTCTTCGTGAAGAACGTTTCAAGGAGCAGATTCTGAAAGGACTGGACTATGTGGATTCCCACGACAGTTTCCTCGCCATGGGCGTCAAACCGACTCAGCCGAACACTGCCTACGGCTACATCCAAAAAGGCAAGTCGCTGAACCGTGCTGACCTCTACACCGTCAAATCCTTCACCGAAAAGCCGGAACTGGACTACGCTCGGATGTTCATGGAGAGCGGCGAGTTTCTCTGGAACACGGGACTCTTCCTGTGGAAAGGCGAAACGATGGGACGCTTCTTTGACCTCGTGAGAGGACGCACCGCACCCGCATCGGTCGAGGCTTTGGCACAGCAGATGCTGACCATTGCCGAGGAGATGGACTATGTCCGCTCCACCTTCCCGACCGAGGTGCCGCGCTCGCTCGACCTGCTCATCCTCGAGCACTGCGAGAACGTGGCAGTGCAGGAGTGTGACTTCGGTTGGGCTGACGTGGGCTGCTGGCCCGAGGTGCACGCAGCCATGAACACCGATGCCGACGGCAACGCAGTCTGCGGCAACGGGCAGGTGATTTTCTCCGGCTCAAAGGACTGCATGGTCGTGCTCCCCAACGGCATGAAAGCGGTGGTGGCAGGGTTGGACAACTTCCTAGTCGCCCAAAAGGAGGACATGCTGATGATTTGCCCGAACGACAACCCCGACCTCATCCGCAAACTGATTAACGAAGCCCGGATGAACCTTTTCTGACCAAACTCGAACACTCAACACTTTCTAAAGGGATGACTGAAAGAAAAGAATCGCTGACCATCGTGAAGGTGGGCGGAAAGATTGTGGAAACGCCCGAATCTCTGGAGAAACTGCTGGACAGTTTTTCGCAGATAAAAGGCCACAAACTGCTGGTTCACGGCGGCGGCAGAACTGCCACCGACCTTGCCGCACAACTCGGCATAGAAACACAGATGATTGACGGGCGTCGCGTGACGGATGCCGCCATGCTTCGCGTGGTCACCATGGTCTATGGCGGCCTCGTCAACAAAAACCTCGTGGCGAAACTGCAAGCCTGTGGCGTGAACGCCCTCGGACTGACCGGCGCCGACATGAACGTGATGCTTGCCCACCGCCGCCCCGTGAAGAACGGCGTGGACTATGGCTTCGTCGGCGACGTCGATTCCGTCAATGCTTCCCGCCTCGCCTCGCTCATCCGTTCCGGCATCACGCCCGTCATGGCACCGCTGACCCACGACGGAGAAGGCACACTACTGAACACGAACGCCGACACCATCGCCGGCGAGACCGCCAAGGCTCTCGCTGCCGAGTTTGAAGTGACGCTCACCTATTGCTTCGAACATGCCGGCGTCTTGGAGCGTCCGGACGACGAAACGAGTGTCATCCGCCACATCGACGCCGAGAGTTTTGAAGCGCTGAAGCGCGACGGCATCGTGGCTGGCGGCATGATTCCGAAGATTGAGAACAGTCTCGCTGCCGTGAAAGCAGGCGTGAAGCGCGTCGTCATCACCCGCGCCGATGCGCTCGGCACTTCGGAAGGAACAACCATTGAATAAGACTTTGCACCATAGCAAACCAATGAACGCATACGAAATCATGGCTCCCGTCGGGTCGAGGGAAGCACTTGCCGCTGCCTTGCAAGCCGGAGCCGATTCCATCTATTTTGGCATTGAAGCGCTCAACATGAGAGCGCACAGTGCCAACCACTTCACCATCCGCGACCTCCACGAGATTGCGGAGACCTGCGCCGCCCACGGCGTCAAGTCCTATCTCACGGTGAACACCATCATCTACGACACCGACCTCGAACTCATGCAGCAAATCTGCCGCGCCGCCAAGGAGGCGGGCATCTCGGCTGTCATTGCGTCGGACGTGGCAGTCATGGCTTACTGTCGGGAAATCGGACAGGAGGTGCATCTCTCCACGCAGTTGAACATCTCAAACGTGGAGGCGCTCCGCTTCTATGCCCGCTTCGCCGACGTCGCCGTCCTTGCCCGCGAACTAAACTTGGAACAGGTAGCCCACATCCACCGCGCCATCGAAACGGAACAGATTTGCGGTCCGTCGGGGCAGCCCATCCGTCTGGAGATGTTCTGCCACGGTGCGCTGTGCATGGCGGTCAGCGGGAAATGCTACCTCTCCCTGCAGAACCTCGGACGCTCTGCCAACCGCGGCGAATGCATGCAGGTCTGTCGCCGCAGTTTCACCGTCACCGACCGCGAGACGGGAATGGAACTGGACGTAGATAACAAATACATCATGAGCCCGAAGGACCTGAAGACCATCGGCTTCATGGACAAGATGGTGGAAGCGGGCGTCAGCGTCTTCAAAATAGAAGGACGTGCCCGCGCCGCCGAATACGTCTATACGGTTGTGAAATGCTACAAAGAGGCTCTTCGCGCCGTGCTCGACGGCACTTTCTCGCCGGAACGCGTGGCGGAATGGGACAAGCAACTCGCCACTGTCTTCAACCGCGGCTTTTGGGACGGCTACTATCTCGGTCGCAAGATGGGCGAATGGAGCAACGTCTATGGCTCTCAAGCCACGGAGCGGAAACAGTATATCGGCAAAGGACAGAAATATTTCTCCCGGCTCGGAGTCGGCGAGTTCCTGCTCGAGGCGGGCGGTTTCCAAGTGGGCGACAAACTCCTCATCGTCGGTCCGACCACCGGCGCACACTATGTCACCGCCACCGACATCCACGGCGACAATGGTCCCGTGCAGAAAGCGGAGAAGGGCATGCGCGTCTCCATTCCCGTACCGGAAAAGACACGCCCCTCCGACAAACTCTATCTGATTGTCCCCTCCGGGAAATAGTCAGAAATCTTGAGCAGTGAGGCGACAACCATTTTGCAACCATTCTGCAACCATTTTGCAACCATTTTGCAACCATTTTGCAACCTGCAAAACTCCTGCAAAAACCCTGCAAAACTCCTGCAAAACCCTTTTTTCTGAAGTCAAAGAGACAAAAAGTCAAAGAGACAAAAAGTCGGTGACCAATTTTTGAAGTCAAAAAGACAAAAAGTCAAAGAGACAAAAAGTCGGTGACCGAACCAACCTTTCAAACCCCTCAAACGACCTCAAACCCCTCAAACGACCTCAAAACCTTCAAACAACCTCCGCGCCGACCCTTTTGACCCCTTTGACCGGAGCGCAGCGACTCTTTGTCTCTTTGACTCTTTGTCTCTTTGACTCTTTGTCTCTTTGACTCTTTGACCCCTTTTCCCATGACTCTTGTATTTGACTATGGCGGCGTTATCGTGGATCTTGAACCCACACGCTGCATCGAAGCATTCCTCCGTTTAGGTCTTGACATCCGTCCCTTCTTGGGCACCTATCGTCAAGGCGGCGTCTTTGCCCTGCTCGAAGAAGGGCGGCTGGACGTACCCACCTTCTGTCACGAACTCCGGAAACTCGGCATACGAGACGGAGTCACCGACGAAGAGATTGTGAAGGCGTGGGAGGACTACACGGTGGGCATCCCTGCCGAACGCCTCGCTTTGCTGGAGAAGATTCACGCGAACTATCGCACCGCCGTGCTCAGCAACACAAACCCCGTTCACTGGCAGCAGGCGGAAGAGAAGTTCTTCACTTCCTGCGGTCGTCGGCGCGAGGACTATTTTGAACAGGCGTTCCTCTCCTACCGTCTGCAACTCCAGAAACCGGACCCGGCGCTCTATGCCCGCGTCGCCGAGGAGTTGGGCGAGAAACCGGAGGACATTCTCTTCTTCGACGACAGTCTCACGAATTGCGAAGCCGCCGAGCAATGCGGTTGGAAAGCCCTCTTGGCTCCCGCAAACAGCGGCTGGTTTAAATATTTTGACGCTCATGGCAGACTTATCCTTCCATAAACTCTCGGCGCTCCCCTTCGACGAGTCGGCGGGCTTCTGCGCCACCATCGGCTTCTTCGACGGTGTCCATCGCGGTCACCGTTTTCTCATTGAGGAACTGCTCCGCACGGCTTCCGAACGCCGCTTGAATCCGCTGGTCATTTCTTTCGAGGAACATCCGAAACTGGCACTCTCGCCGGCCGGCTACTGGCCAGAGTTGCTTACAACGAACGAGGAGAAACTGCGACTGTTGGCACAAGAAGGGATTCCTGCCGTCGCGCTCCTTCACTTCGACGTGACGATGTCGCGCCTCACCTCGGCAGAGTTCATGCAGCAGATTCTGCGTGACCGGCTGAACGTGCGCTGTCTGCTCACGGGCTACGACCACCACTTTGGCAGTGACCGCTCCTCGGGTTTCCGCGACTACGTGGTGCAAGGCAAGAACTTGGGCATCGAGGTCGTCAAGGCGCAGCCTTTTGAATGCGACGGCATCCGCATCAGTTCCTCTGCCACTCGCCGCTTCCTCCACGCCGGCAACGTGGAAATGGCGCGGATGTGTCTCGGACGTCCCTACCGTCTCTCGGGCACGGTGGTGGAGGGTCACAAAGCGGGCTCGGCAATGGGCTGGCCGACTGCTAACCTCCGTCCGCAGTGTGCGGAACAGGTGGTACCGGGCAGAGGGGTCTATGTCGCCCAAGCGGTGATTCACGACGGGGACTCTTTCGCTTCTGCTGGCTTTAGTTATATGGCAATGGTGAACATCGGCTGCCGCCCGACACTGGACAACGGGAACGACTGCACCATCGAGGCGCACCTCCTGGACTGGACGGGCGAAGCGCTCTACGACGCTCGCATGACGCTCTGCTTCCTGCGCCGCATCCGAGACGAGAAACGCTTTGCCTCCATCAAGGAACTGCAAACACAGATCGCCCTCGACGCGGACTTCGTCAAAGACTATTTTGCTTCTAACGACGCGGTGTGACGCGAGGCGGGGCGGTCTCGGTGGCTGTCGCTCGTCGGGGCGTGAGCCACGCCCCTTGCCGCGAGGCGCTCCCCGGCGTGCTTGCATCCGCCCTTCTCTCTGCTTGAAGCGCGTGCCGCGCTTCAAGCAAAAGCGA
>JBJEAG010000167.1:0-11599 GCA_051868855.1 Alloprevotella sp.
CTGCGCGGCGGTGGCGGCGGCATATTCGTTGAGTTTCTGCGTTGCCTGTGCCACGGCAGCACTCATTCTGACGAAGAACGTTTCGAGGTCGGCGAGCCGCGTGATGTCGAATCCGCGCGAAACACGAGTCTTCACGCCCTCCACGGCGGTGGAGAGTTGTTCGACGGAGGTGGAGGCTTGGACCACCCGGTCTTTCCCATCGACTTGGAGGCGTATGTTGAATTTGACGTCGTTAGTTGCCATGGTTCGTTTCGGTCTTTTGGAGTCTTTCGACGATGATTTTCATTCGTTGGAGGTGTTCTTCCCTTGTGAGTTTCTTTTCTTTTGGTTTGGCGGCGCCGTGGGTGTCGCCTTTTTCTTTGTCCCACGGGAAGGGGAGGATGCGGTGCGGTTCGACCTTTCGTTTGGAGTGTGGCATGAGGGTGAAGGCGGCGAGCATGCGGGTCTGCTCCCATGCGGTCTGTTCGCGGTTTCGGCGGCTGCGGTCGGCGGAGGCGAGGACCTCGGAGAACTCGTCGGGCGTCAGCGAGAGAAAATCGTGGCGCGAGAGGTGGAGCGTTCCGAGGGCAAGTCCGGTCAGTTCAGCCGCCGTCAGACGTTTTTTTCTTCGTCGGAAGCGGTAGAAGAGTCGAAGAGTCAAAGAAAAACCACGGATTTCACGGATAAAACGGATTTAACGGAGGTCGCAAAGACTTTTTGTCTCTTTGACTTTTTGACTTCAGGAAATGGGGTTTGAACAAGGTTTTGCAGGGGTTTTGCAAGGGTTTTGCAGGGTTGGCGAAGTGCGCGTGGTCTAAACTTAGTTTGCGTTCCTTTGCCCGCAAAACGGCATAAATTAATGGAGGCTGTACTGAGATACGCCTCCATTAATCAACATAAAAACTATACTTAACTAAGTTATTACAAACGTTATCTCACGACAACTATATTGCGCAACTATCAACTTTCAAACGTGGTATTACAAAGATTCTATTTCCTCTTTGCTGAGGTTTGTCACTTGTTCAATATCATGAACGCTTAAACCCATAGACTTTAGTTTCTTCGCTACATCCATTGCTTTTTTCAATTCTCCCTCCTCTAAACCTTCGGCACGACCTTCGGCACGTCCTTCTTCCAAACCTTCGGCACGTCCTTCGGCACGTCCTTCAGCACGTCCTTCAGCACGTCCTTCGGCACGTCCTTCAGCACGTCCTTCAGCACGTCCTTCCATCTTTGCAGTGTCAAGCACATCATTCTGAACCATGATATCATCCATGTGTGCGTCGTATGCACGTCGATCTGAATCACTCATGGTCATGTAAAGCAACTTCTGGCGAGCCTCTTGTAGTCCCGGAGTGGAGGTATTATCTTTAATGTGATTATTTTTCAGATAATCGAGCCATTCCTCAATAGGTGTGGTAGCCACATCATTAAACTCATTGACGCGGATGATATAATACTCAGGAAAAACGTTTTCGGGGACGGTCATCCTTATTTCATCAGCTTCCTTCGTGTTTACTTTCAGTAGGTCTCCGGTGTGTACGCCTGTGAAGACGGTTTTTCCGTGATAAAGGTAGTCGCTTCCTTGACCAAGGTCAAAATAGAGGATATTGATGGAGTAAACCTTTTTCACTTGGTCATACTTGTTACCAATCTGAATGTGCTCTGTGATGGCTTTTGAAACCCCATAGAGAATGCGCTGGAGATAATACAATTGACGAGTAAGTTGCACCTCCACAATAATAATTTCTCCTTTGCTGTTTTTCGCTTTAATATCGACACGGTTGAATTTGGCTTCGCTTGTGTCTTGATTTGCTTCGCTCTCAAGAAGTTCTGTGATGACTATTTTCTCACCCAGAAGAACTGTAATTAGTCCTTCTAACACTGCGAAGTTGGCTTTGTCACGAAGCATCCGCTTCACAGCCCAATCAAATCGAATGTATTTGTTTTCAGTCTGCATAACTGTATATCTTGTTTTCGTTGGTCAAAAGTAGAGATAAAATACAATTCCACAAAATTAATTGTTTAAATCCGCACGGCACTGAGGTGTATGTGTAGAATATGAATTAATGGAGGCAGCATCAAGATGCGCCTCCATTAACCAACACAAAAACTAAACTAGACTTAACTAAACTATTTACAAACGTTATCTCACGACAACTGGATAGTGCAAATATAGACCCTTAAAGCATATAGCACAAAGAAATGTCATGCTTTCTTGCCAAAATATATGGGTTTTAACATTTAAATCTGCTATAAAGCATATAACTATCCAAAAGTAACATCGAAGTCATGGCTTCTACGATAGGAACGGCACGGGGAAGAACGCAGGGGTCGTGGCGTCCGCGAGCCTTCACCGTCACGGCATTTCCGTCGATGTCCACGGTCTGTTGTTCGCGCAAAAGAGTTGCTACAGGCTTGAAGGCAACGCGGAAATAGATGTCTTCGCCGTTGCTGATGCCGCCTTGAATGCCGCCGCTTCGGTTCGTGAGCGTTCCGATGCTTCCGTCAGCGCGGCGCACGAAGACGTCGTTTTGTTCGCTGCCCCGCTGCGTCACGCCGGTAAATCCTGCGCCATATTCAAAACCTTTCACGGCATTGATGCTGAGCATGGCGGCGCCGAGGCGAGCATGGAGTTTTCCGAACACCGGCTCCCCCAGCCCCGGCGGACAGCCTTTGACAACGCAACTGATGATGCCGCCAATCGTGTTGCCTTCTGCCTTGACCTCGGCAATGAGGTTCGCCATTTCTGCTGCCACTTTCTCGTCCGGACAGCGCACAGGATTGCTTTCGACGAGCGAGAGGTCGAGGTCGGCGTAGGTACCGGGCAGTGCGATGTGTCCGACCTGGGAGGTGTAGGCGGTGATGCTGATGCCGAGACGGCGGAGCGCGAGTTTCGCAAAAGCACCTCCAACGACGCGGGCTATGGTTTCGCGTGCCGAAGTGCGACCACCGCCGCGGTGGTCGCGGAGTCCGTATTTCTTGAAATAGGTGTAGTCAGCGTGGGACGGGCGGAAGAGGTTGCGAAGATTGTCGTAGTCGTTGGAATGCTGATTCTCGTTTCTCACCAAGAAGCCGATGGGACATCCGGTGGTTTTTCCTTCAAAGACGCCGGAAAGAATCTCCACTTTGTCTCCCTCCTTGCGTGCCGTGGTCAGTGCACTCTGACCGGGGCGACGGCGGTCCAACTCGTGCTGAATGAAGTCCAAATCGACTTCCACGCCGGGAGGCATGCCGTCAATCACGCCGCCCACGCCGGGACCGTGACTTTCGCCAAAAGTGGTGAGGCGGAAGAGTTCGCCGAAGGTATTCATATTATAATATTGTATTATTCGTGATGATGTCCGCCGCAGCAGCCGCCTTCGCCGTGTTCGTGGTGATGATGTCCGCCGCAGCAGCCGCCTTCGCCGTGTTCATGGTGATGATGTCCGCCGCAGCAGCCGCCTTCGCCGTGTTCGTGGTGATGATGTCCGCCGCAGCAGCCGCCTTCTTCGTCGTGTCCGCCGCACCCGCCGCCGCAGTCATCGCAGCCGCAGCCGCAACCGCCTTCGCCGGAAATCATTCGGAGCGTGGCTTCAATCTCAGCAGTGGTGGCATCGCGTTTGGTGACCACTTTGCCAACGAAGTGAAGGTCCTTGCCGGCAAGACGTTCGTTGAGGTCAATGACCACCACTTCATCTTTCACCTCCACGACGAGTCCGATGAAGCGATTACCGTCGGCATTGACCAGTGGCAACTCAGCACCGGGAAAGACCATCTGATTGTCGAAATGACCGTTCACGCGGAAGACGTTCTTCGGAAGTTCGACCACGTGGGCTTCGTCGTAGGGGCCGTAAGCCTCATCCTGCGTCAGGACAAAGTCGAATGCTTCGCCCTCTGCCACCTCGTTGATGTGTTTCTCGAAAGCATCGAGCGTGACGCCCAAGCCGGTGATGAACTGATAGGGATGTTCTTCGGGAGCACGTTCAATCAGTTCGTGCACTCCTTTTTCGTTGTCGGTGTAGAGACTATATGCCACAGTGACATATTTATGAGAAAGATTTTCCATTGGTTTTTCTTTTATGATTATGATTTATGTTTTTGATTATTCCGGTTTATGCTTTCTGATGATGCTGTTACTTTGACGCCGACGCCGATGCCTCACGCCAGTTCCAGTTTCAGTCGGTCGCAGAGGATGGCGAGGCTGTGATACTGTTCCGTCAGGTCACGCAACATGTCGGCTCGTCCCGTGGGTTTGTGTTGCACTTCTTCGTGGCTGACGGAAATCTTGATTTGGATGAGGTCGTTGCGGAGTTGTGTGCGGAGATAGGCTTGCAGGTTGGGAAGCATGTGCTGCATTTCCTGTTCCACCATTTCGTTCTCCAGCACGAGACTGACCACCCATCCGCCCTGCAGTTCGGGAGTCATGCCTTTCATTCGCCCTGCCATGGCGGTCTGTTCTTTGGGAAGAATCTGAATGTAGCGGAACCAGTAGTACATCAGCGAGTCCTGCGTGAACGTTGTCACCATTTGCGGCGGGTTGTCCGCGGCGTTGGCGGCAGGCGTTGCCGCAGTGGCGGTTTGCTCCGGCTGTGAGAGGTTTCCCTGTTGCGCCTTTTGAGCAAGGCTCTTGAGCGAGAGCGATTGTGGATGCCGGAGAGACTTCGGACCGGACGTTGGTTTCGCGCTCACGGGAGAGACGATGCCACCCACCGGCGTGGCGGGTTGCTGGGAGGAATAGGGTTGCGCCGATTCCTGCACAGATTGTCCTGCGGGAGCAGCGACGGGAGCGACGGGAGCAGGTGAAGAAGCGACGGGAGCAGGTGAAGAAGCGACGGGAGCAGGTGAAGAAACGACGGGAGCAGGTGAAGAAACGGCGGAAGCGGACTGTCCGACTTGTGCGGCAGTTTTTTGGAAGAGGGGTTTTATCGTATGCTTAGGGCTACGCCCACAACCGGCGTCTTCTTCGTCCGACATCAACTGCGCCACCTGAATCAGCGTCAGTTCGACCAGCAAGCGCTTGTTGCGCGAGGCGCGGTAGTTCAAGTCACAGTCGTTGCAGAGTTTCAAGGCTCTGTAGAGGAAAGCGGGTTTGCACTTCATGGCTTGTTCCTGATAGCGCTGCGCCACTCTCTCGCTCACCTCGAGCAGGGGCAGGGTGACGGCATCGCGTGCCATGAGCAGGTTTCGGAAATGGGAGGCGAGTCCGCCGATAAAGTAATTTCCGCCGAAACCTTTGGAAAGAATATGGTTGAGCCGCAACATGCACGTCGGAACGTCGTTAGCGAGCAGTGCGTCGGTCATGCCGAAATATTCGTCATAGTCCAACACGTTGAGGTCTTCAATCACTTTGGCGTAGGTGATGTTTCCCTCGCAGTAGCTGGCGACTTGGTCGAAGATGGAGAGCGCGTCGCGCATGCCGCCGTCGGCTTTCTCGGCGATGACGTGGAGAGCTTCGGGTTCTGCGGTGAAGCCTTCGCTCTTGGCAACGAACTCCAGGTGGCGCACCATGTCGGCGACGCCCATGCGGGAGAAGTCGAAGATTTGGCAGCGACTGAGGATGGTGGGAAGAATCTTGTGCTTTTCCGTCGTGGCGAGGATGAAGATGGCGTGGGCGGGCGGTTCCTCGAGCGTCTTCAAGAAGGCGTTGAAGGCAGCCTGACTGAGCATGTGCACCTCGTCGATGATGAAGACTTTATATTTCCCGACCTGTGGCGGAATCTGCACCTGCTCGATGAGTCCGCGAATGTCTTCGACGGAGTTGTTGGAAGCGGCATCGAGTTCGTGGATGTTGTAGGAGCGCTGTTCCTCAAACGCCTTGCAACTCTCACATTCGTTACACGCTTCTCCCTCCGGGGAGGGGTGCAGACAGTTGATGTTTTTGGCGAAGATGCGGGCGCAAGTGGTTTTACCGACACCTCGCGGACCACAGAAGAGATAAGCGTGAGCGAGTTTGCCCCGTGCGATGGCGTTCTTCAACGTGGTGGTCAGCGCACTCTGCCCCACCACTGCGTCGAAGGACGAGGGGCGATACTTTCGCGCCGAAACAATATATTTATCCATAACTGTTGAAAAGGATTTTCCGATGGAGATGTGCTATATATATAATAATGTATAGGACACGTGTTCTATACGCGAAGCAAAGGTAGTCTTTTTTCGCACAACGACTTGCAAACTGCCACGTTTTTCTCTGTTTTGGAGGGGAAGCAAAAGGACTGCACTCGTTTTCTCTCGCCGTTTTGTTCAATGTTTACAGAAAAATAAACATTGATTGTTTCTCCGTTTGTAAACAAATATCCACCTTTGCAGAGGTTAAAAACATATAGTTATGTCTATAAAGTTCAAGTTTGTCATGCTGGCAGAAGCAAAGAAGTTTATTCTAAGCCTACCAAAATCCGCCATGAATAAAATTCTTTACAACATTCAAAGGGTTGCAGAAGGCGAACAAAATGTAGAGTTATTCAAGAAATTGGAGTCTTCTAATATTTGGGAGTTCCGCACTTTGTATAACCGCTCACACTATCGACTATTTGCTTTTTGGGACACACGGAACAATACTCTCGTGATTGTTACACATGGAATTGTGAAAAAGACTCAGAAAACCCCTTCCAAAGAGATTGAAAAAGCAGAAAGAATAAGACAAGAGTATCTAAACATAAAGAATAATTGACATGAAAAAAGTTGGAAAATTTGAATTATATACGTTAGAAGAGGTCCTGGATGAGGCCTTAGGTCCAAAAGGAACTCCGGAACGTGACAGCCATGAAAAGCGTGTGGCTGAGGCAGTACATGCCTATCACATTGGAGAAGCCATCAAGAAAGCAAGACTTCAGCAAAATCTCACGCAAGAAGAACTCGGAGAGCGCATTGGAGTGAAACGAGCTCAAATATCTCGTTTGGAAAAAGGTTGTAGCATTACCATTCCCACCATGAGCCGTGTCTTTCAAGCCCTCGGAGTACCCACCGCATACATTGACCTCGGTGCTATCGGTAAGGTGTCTCTTTGGTGAGGATTTGTCTCGCGAAACGCTTGTTTCCTCTTCGCGGAGCCTCTTCGCGCCGCTCCGCCACCCTTCGTAAACTCAATAATCTCATAACCTAATCATGAAAAACAACCGATTCTTTCTCTTTCTCCTCACCCTGCTTGTCGGGCTCGTGCTGAGTCCCCGCCCGGCACAGGCACAGGAGTCACCGTTTGTCTATGATGAGATATATCATCTCGTGCAAACGTCGTCCGGTTTGGCGCTCTCCAACGGAGAAAGCGCTGAAAACGATGCCTATCTGCTGATGGCTGCTGAAGATGCCGACGCCAACGGTCAGGACTGGAAAATAGTCCCCATCGACCTTGACGCCGGCATCTTTGCGCTCTGCAATCCGCACTACGGCAAGGGCATCGACTGTGCGCCGACGGCGACCATCAACCACCGTCTCTTGCAGTGGACCTTCGGCACGGGCAACCCGAACCAGCAGTTCTACATCCGCGAGGTGGAGGGACTGGAGGACACCTATCAGATTCTGAACAACACGCAAACTCGCGCCATGACGCCCCGCGAGGACGGCTCCGTCTTCATGGAGGAGAATCTGGCGAGCACGGAGTCCTACTTCCGCTTCGTGCCGACGGGCAAGGTCTGCGAGGTGAAGCGCCCCTACGTCGGCTTCACCTACGTCCTGAAGAACCCTGCCTCAGGCAAAGTGCTTTCCAACGGACAGTCGAAGGAGGAGGGTGCACTCTTGGTCATGGAGGACTTTGACGCCGACCGCCTCGGACAGCGCTGGCTCTATCGCGAGGAAAAGCCGTCGGCGACTGCCTATCGTCTGCTCTACAATGCCTTCTCCGGACTCTGCATCGACGCGGGTCTGAACGGCAACCGCCTGCCGCTGCAGTGGGGCATGAATGCCACGAACTACAATCAGCAGGTGACCTTCGAAGAGGTCGAAGGAGAAGAGAACGTCTATCGCATTGCCTACACCTACAGCGGCACGACTTATTATCTCGCCGCAAACGAGGACGGCAGCACGGCGATGGTCACCGACGCCGCGAACGAAGCGACTTTCTTCACGCTCTCTGACATTGCGCCCTACATCGAGCAGCTTGCTCCGTGGGAGAACGAGTTGATCTATGCAGTGAACAAGGAGGAAGCCCACGCCACGGCGATTCCCTACGCTTCCACCGCCGAGATGCGGGCGGACGCTGACTTCTATGCCCGTCCCTGGGTGACGCCGTCGTCGTCGCGCATCCTCAGCCTCAACGGCACTTGGAAACTGAACTGGGTGCAGAACGTCGAGGAGCGTCCGGGCGAGGCTGACTTCTGGGCTGACAACGCCGACGTCACGGCGTGGGACGACATCGAAGTTCCGTCTTGCTTGGAGATGAAGGGTTATGGCGACCCCTTATATATTAATGTGCAATATCCTTTCAACAACAACCCGCCACGCATCGTCATGAAGGATGGGCTTTTCAACTCGGTGGGTTCCTATCGCCGCACGTTCACGCTGCCCGCCGACTGGAGCGGCTCTCGCGTCTTCGTGCATTTCGACGGCATCTACAGCGGTGCTTTGGTCTATGTGAACGGTCGCGAGGTGGGCTACACCGAGGCTTCGACCGAGGACGCGGAGTTTGACCTCACCTCCTTCGTTCGCGAAGGCGAGAACAACATCAGCGTGCAGGTGTTCCGCTGGACGGACGGTTCCTATTTGGAGGGACAGGACATGTTCCACATGAGCGGCATCTATCGCGACGTCTATCTGGTCGCCACGCCGCAGGTCTATGTCCGCGACCACGTCCTGACCGCGTCTCTCGATGAGGACGCCGACTTCCGTTCGGGCAGTCTTTCCGTGAAAGCCGCCGTGCGCAACCGCTCCGGCGAAGCTGCCGCCGTGGAGGTGCTTGCTCGTCTGCTCTCTCCCCAAGGCGAGGAGGTTGCCACGGAAACGCAGACGCTCGACTTCTCTGCCGCCGAGGGCAACGCGGAGAAGACCGCCACGCTGACTTTCGACGGACTGAGCAACCTGGAACTCTGGTCGGCGGAACGCCCCGTGCTCTACACCGTCGAACTCTCTCTCCGCGACGGCGAAGCCCGCGAGTTGGAGGCGTTCTCGACGAAACACGGTTTCCGCGACATCCGCATCGGCGATGACAAACGTGTCTATGTGAACGGCAAGCAGGTCTATTTCAAAGGTGTGAACACGCAGGACACGCACCCCGTTCGCGGCAGAAGCATCGACGTGGAGACGATGTTGAAGGACATTGAACTGATGAAGCAGGCGAACGTGAACACCGTCCGCACGAGCCACTATCCGCGTCAGCCGAAGATGTATGCGATGTTTGACCATTTCGGTCTCTACGTCATGAACGAGGCGAACGTGGAGTGTCACTACAACTGGACGCAGGGCGGTGTCGGCAACCGCAACGGCATCTCGAACCTGGCGTCTTGGCGGGGGCAATATGTGGACCGCACGACCCGCATGGTGCGCCGCGACCGCAACCATCCCTCCGTCGTCTTCTGGAGTCTCGGCAACGAGAGCGGCGAGGGCTCGAACATCAGCGCCGCCTACAATGCCGTACGCGACCTCGACGCGCGTCCCATCCACTATGAGGGCTCGACGAATGCGAACGTGAGCTACGGCACGGACATCTGCAGCCAGATGTATCCGACGCTGACGCAGGTGAACAACTACGCCAACGGGAACTATTGGCGGCAGCCTTACTTCATGTGTGAATATGCCCACGCCATGGGTAACTCGGTGGGCAATCTGCAAGAATATTGGGACATTGTCGAAAGCAGCGTCTATGGCATTGGCGGCTGCATCTGGGACTGGGTGGACCAGTCGGTCTATGACGCCGCCGACCTCGCCGCGGGCAACCTCGAGCAGAACGGTTTCTTGAAATATCGCACGGGCTACGACTGGCCGCAGGCGCCCCACCAAGGGAACTTCGTGAACAACGGCATCATCGGTGCGGACCGCGCCTGGTCGTCGAAACTGACGGAGGTGAAGAAGGTCTATCAGTATGTGAAGTTCACGGAACTGAAGGACGGCATGCTGACGCTCCGCAACGCCCACGACTTCACCTCGCTCGAAGGTTTCACTTTGAAATATACCGTCTTGGAGAACGGCGAGCAAGTCGCTTCGGGTTCGATGCCGCTGCCTGCCATCCTGCCGGACGAGGAGACGGACGTGCAGATTCCGCTGCCGCAGTCGCTGAAGGCGGATGCCGAGGTGCTGCTGAACTTGGAGGTATGCCGCGACGCTGCCACTGAATTCTCTCCGGCGGACTATCCCGTGGCTTCTGCGCAGTTTGAACTGCAGGCACGCCCCGTCGCCCTGCCCGCCGCGGAGCCGGCTTCGACGGAACAGGCGCTCACCGTCAGCACGCTCGACAACCGCACGGTGGTGGCGAACAACAAGGTGAGCATGGTCTTCGACGCCAACGGCAAACTGAGCTCTTGGATGCTGCAAGGCATCGACCTCGTGAAGGCGAACGGGGGTCCGGACTACGACAACTATCGCTGGATTGAGAACGACGCGCCCTACGGCAACGACCCGCACTACACGACCTCGAACGGCATCACTTCCACCACGGCGGACTTCACTTCCTCGGCTGACAACCGCAAGGTGACTGCCACGGTTCGGGGAACGGGAACGCTCTGCAACTATGTCTTCACCTACGAGATTTATGCCGACGGTCACGTGGATTTGACGGCTGCCTACACGCCGCAGCAGTCTGAACTGCGCCGCCTCGGTCTCTCCATGCAACTCCCGGGCACGCTCTCCGACATCAGTTACTATGCCCGCGGACCTTGGGCGAACTATGTGGACCGCCGCACGGGCAGTTTCCTCGGACGTTTCACCACGACGGTCTCTGACATGAATGAATATTATCTCCGTCCGCAGACGATGGGTAACCGTCAAGACCTGCGCGAGGTGAGCTTCACCAATCCCGCCACGGGCAAGGGATTCAAAGTGGAAACGGAAGGCGAGGCTGCCTTCTCCGCCCTCCACTGGAGCGACGCGGAACTCTACTCCACGCTCCACAACTGGGAACTCGCCCTGCCGGAGAACGCGACGGAGCGCACGATTCACCTGCACCTTGACTATCGTCAGAAGGGCATAGGCAACGGCAGCTGCGGACCGGGCACGATTTCTGCCTACGAGCTCCCCTCTTCGGGCACGTTCACCCACAAACTGCGCTTCACGCCCATCGGCGGTTCGGCAACGGGCATCGCCTCGCCCGAGAAACCGACGGCGTTCAGCATCAGCCACAGCAGCGACGTCATCACCGTCAGCGGACAGTTGCCCGCCGGCACGTCAGCGACGTTGCTGAACCTCGGCGGTGCCGTGCTCTCCGCGGCACGCACCACCGCCGCTGCCCCGAGTCTGAGTCTCTCCCTCTCCGCCCTCCCCAAAGGCTCCTACCTCCTCGTGGTGGAGAACGCCCTCGGACAGCGCGTCCACAAGTTTGTCAAATGAGAAGATTTTGACCGCAATTAGCGGTTCAAATATGTTAATGTTCGGATGGTGAGTGCTGAAAGCACGAACGAGGGAGCCGAAGGCGACCGAGATTCTAGCCCAGGGTGAAGCGAGCGTAGCGAGCGAGAACCCTGGGTGGTGACGCAATAAGTAATCGGAGTGCTGAAAGTAC
>JBJEAG010000168.1:0-11563 GCA_051868855.1 Alloprevotella sp.
CTGCGCCCTCATCCTCAGCGCCTCGCATCTTAACCATTCTGATACGCCTTCGTCATCCTCCCACGCTTTGGGATGACGCAAAAAAAGTAAGTGGAAAAATAAGTTCTTGCGTAGAAACGTAAAAAAAGCAGTGCTTCTCAAATCTTGGGAGAGAAGCACTGCTTGTGTCTGCTTTTCAGTAGCCGCGCCGTTCGACGCTCACGCCAATCATGGCGTTCTTTCCGATTTTGAATTCGGCGGCAACGCCGAAGCGGTCTTTGGGATTGTCCCACTCCCAGGCGGGAGAGAAGGGAGTGCCGAAGGAGCCGAAGCGAGTGTAGGTGAACTGACGGCCTTCCGGAATGAAAGATTTGCCGCCGTAGGCATAGAGTGTCACCTTCTGCGAGAGTTGCCAGGCGAGCATGGCGGCGAAACCGGCGTCGGTGGTGCGATAGGGTCCCCAGTCGAAGTTGGAGGCATAGACGCCGCCTGCCACGCGGAGTTTGTCTGTCAAAGGATGGACGTAGGCGAAGGCAGCGTGTTCGCCGAAACCGACGCCGCTCGGCGAATGGCTGTCAAGCCCCACGGTGAGGCTCATTCCAAATTGCGCGTTGAAACCCTCGTGCAAACGCCAGTCTCCGCCCCAAGCGGAGGTGCCCCACGGCGAGAGGGAGGACATGCCGTAGGCGCCGAAGTCCATTCTCGGGAACATGGCGGGCAAGGTCTCCACCGTCTGCAAGGTGGCGTCTGCTTTCACGGTGTCGCTAAGCAGGCTGTCGGTCTTCATCGTGGAGAAGGCGTCGTGGGGCTGGCGCTTCATTGCTTTCCCGTCGGTTTGTGCGACAAGGGGAAGAGCGAATGTGCTCCATGAGAGACAGAAAAGCAACAGGAAACGCTTCATGGGAAGATGAAATGGTTCAATGAAGGGAATGCGTGGGTTGGCGCTGACGCTTCAGCGAATGATGGTGGCTTCGCGGTCGGGGCTGACGCTGACGATGCTGATGGGTGTGCCGGTGGAGCGTTCGATGTAGGCAATGTAGTCAGCAAAAGCCTTCGGGAAGTCCTTTTCGTTTCTCAGTCCGGAGAGCGGAGTGTGCCAGCCGGGCACGTCTTCCCAAACGGGTTGCCATCCCTCGGTGTCGTAGGGCATTTCGGTGACGGTGACTCCGTCTTTGGTGTAGGCGGTGCAGACTTTGATGGTCTCAAAGTCGTCCAGCACGTCGCTCTTCATCATGACGAGGTCGGTGACGCCGTTAATCATGATGGCATATTTCAACGCCACGAGGTCAAGCCAGCCGCAGCGGCGATTGCGTCCCGTGACGGCGCCATACTCATTGCCGATGTGGCGAATGGTGTCGCCGGTTTCGTCGAAGAGTTCCACGACGAAGGGTCCGCCGCCCACTCGGGTGCTGTAGGCTTTGAAGATGCCGAAGATGCGTCCGATGGTGTTGGGTGCCACGCCGAGTCCGGTGCAGACGCCGCCGGCGGTGGTGGAGGAGGAGGAGACGTAGGGATAGGTTCCGTGGTCAATGTCGAGGAGTGACCCCTGTGCGCCTTCTGCCAAGACGTTCTTTCCTTCGGCGAGAGCGCGATTGATTTCAAATTCCGTGTCGGTCAGCGGGAACTTCTTCATGTATTCCACGCCTTCCAGCCACTTTTTCTCTTCCTCGGTGATGTCGTAGTCCGTGAAGTGGAGGTCGCGGAGGATTTGTTCGTGGCGCGCTTTGAGAGCCTGATATTTCTCCTCAAAGTTTCCGAGGATGTCGCCGACGCGCAAGCCGACGCGCGCTGCCTTGTCGCTGTAGGTCGGACCGATTCCTTTGCCCGTGGTTCCCACTTTGTTCTTTCCTTTGGCTGCTTCGTAGGCTCTGTCGAGCACGCGGTGCGTCGGGAGGATGAGGTGAGCGCGGCGGCTGATGTGGAGTCGGTCGGTCAGCGTGTAGCCTGCGGTCTCCAGTTCCTGCGCTTCCGCCATGAAGAGGTCGGGGGCGATGACGCAGCCGTTACCGATGATGTTCACCTTGCCTTCGTCAAAGATGCCGGAGGGGATGGAGCGAAGCACGAACTTCTTTCCTTCAAAGATGATGGTGTGACCGGCATTGGGACCGCCGGCAAAACGAGCGACCACGTCATAGCGCGGTGTGAAATAGTCAACCACTTTTCCTTTGCCCTCATCGCCGAACACGATGCCGAGCAGGGCATCAACTTTTCCTTTTTTCATAGTCATATATAAGAGGTGCGCCCAAAGCCGCAGTGAGTCTTCTGAGTTTGGAGGTTAGGGGGAAGCGGCAACGGCGTCATATCAACAGGGCAAAAGTAGTGCATTTTCATGAAACAAAGCAGGTTTCTCGGTGATTAATAAATTAACAAACACAGAAAGCACCCTTTGCCTATCTAATTTATTCGTAAATTCGCGGCATGAAGGCAAGCATCAAGTGGTTTTTGGCGTCAGCAGTCTTGGGAGCGGCAGTTTTGCTGTTTCTCGTTGACCCCGCCGCCACGCCCCTCGCTCCGAAGTGTCCGGTGAAGATGCTGACCGGATGGGACTGCCCCGGCTGCGGCTTTCAACGCGCCGCACACGCCCTGCTCCACGGCAAAGTCTTGGAGGCGTGGGCTTACAATCGCTTTCTCATCTTCTCCTTTCCCTATCTTCTCGTGATTCTCGCCACAGAATACGTCTGGACCGGAGAGCGCCAAGAACGCTGGCGACGCATCTTTGAGAGCAAGACCGCGCTGTGGGTCTATGTCATTGCCACCTGCGTCTGGTGGGTCGTTCGCAATCTCTGAACCTCCCGTTTTTTGACTCTTCTTCAAAAAGGCTTCGCGCCGCCACGCTCTCCACGAATAAATACGAATCTAACACCTCACGACCATGAAACCCTATTTCTTCCTCGACAAAAACAATCAGCAGCAAGGTCCCGTTCAGCCGGAACGTTTTGCTGAGAACGGCGTCACGCCGCAAACACTCGTTTGGACAGAGGGAATGGCAAACTGGGCTCCGGCTGAAACCATCCTGGAACTGCGTCCCTATCTTCAGACCCCTGAAGCTGCCGTCTGTCCTCCTCCGCCTCCCCGGCAGCCTCAACCACAAAGAGCAACGCTGCACTCTCAGACCTATCAGCAGCCGCGCCCCGACAACCACCTCGTTTGGGCAATCCTCGCCACCGTCTGCTGCTGCCTGCCGTTCGGCATCGTCGCCATCGTGAAAAGCATGCAGGTGAATGACTTCTACAACAGCGGCAAATATGACCAAGCGCTCATCGCCGCCGAAGAAGCAAAGAACTGGTGCCTCGTTTCCCTCGTGCTCGGCATCATCTCCTGCTGCGTCGGCTCCGCCATCAATTTCTTCAACTGAGCGAGCGGCAGACTCCCGCCCACTCCTTTTAGAACACGCATTTAAAGATATATTCCATGGAATCTTCTTTTAATCCTCAGCAACCGCCGTGCCCTGAGAACTACCAGCCCGCACGCCCTGACAACTATCTTGTCGTTGCCATCCTCACCACCCTCTGCTGCTGTATGCCGCTCGGCGTTGTCTCCATAGTCTATGCCGCTAAAGTTGATGGTCTCTATCGCGGCGGACTCTATCAAGAAGCCGAGGACGCCGCCGCGCAAGCCCGGAAATGGGCAATCATCTCCGCCGTCGTCGGCGTCACCGTCCAAGTCCTCTATCTCATCGTCTATGCCGCCGCACTCGCTTCGACTATGTGAGAGGGAAATATCGACTGTTCCTAAATACTCGCATAAACATTCCTATTTAGAGATGAAACTTTCTCTGAAACAATTTCTGCTTTTGGCATCCCTCTTCGCTCTGCTCTCTTGCTGCACTTCAAAGCGTGAGGTGATGGTTGGAGCCTACGGTTCTTTCACCGCGCTGACTGCTGAGGACGACTCCTTGTTCCGCGCCGTCATGGTTTCCCACCAAGAGTGGAAACTTCGCCCCGTCAAGGTGGCTCACCAAGTGGTTGCCAGCACGAACCATCGCTTCTTGTGCCGGGATGAGAAGAAGAAAAAGGTGGAAGTAGTGATATATGAGCCTTTGCCCGGGCAGGGCATGCCGCGCCTGCTCAGCGTGGACGGGAAGGCTGTGGAATGAGTTGTTATTTGTCGAAGATGGAAAATGAAGTCATGCAGTCCGGGCGACTTCTCCTCCGCCGTTGGGAGGAGAGCGATGCGGAAGAACTCTTCAAAATTGCCTCCGACCCCGACGTGGGTCTCCGCGCCGGCTGGCAACCTCACCGTTCGGTCGAGGAGAGCCTGGAGGTCATCCGCCGGATTTTTCGCAACGATGCCACCTGGCAATCGTTTGGAAGGAAACGAACCTTCCCATCGGGTGCATTGGCTACTATTCCCACGCCGACAGTAACATTCCCATCGGCGAGAACGATTGCGAGGTGGGTTATTGGGTTGCCAAGCCTTGTTGGAATCAAGGCATCTGCACCGAAGCCCTGCGCCTCATGCTTCACCACTGTCTCTTTGTCAAACATTTCAAAGAAATATGGGCAGACCATTTCATCGGCAATCCCGCTTCAGCCCGCGTTTTGGAGAAGTGCGGTTTCCGCGACACGGGCAAAGTGAATCGCTGCAGCCACCTGCTCGGCGGCGACAAAGAAATGGTGCGAATCATGCGTTTGGAGACTTTTTCGGAGCGATAGTTGGCACGGCAAGCAGGAAATTTGTAATTATGCAGGCGAAAAAGTAAGAATTCAAAGATAATAGAATATGCAAACTGCCGTTTCTGATAAAATTGAGTATATTATCATGCTCGTCAGACTTTTTGCGCGTCATTTTGACATGGAAGTTTCGCAGGCATATCATTATATAAGTCTGCATGGAGGGATTGAGTATGCTGAAAAATATTACAACATTCTGCACACATTGCCCTTCCAAGATCAAGTGGAGGGACTTGCTTGTGTCTGTCACAGGAATGGTGGAAACTTAGTTTATAAAGGATAGCAAGATGAGACTATATCATGGTTCTAACCAGCGTGTGACGGAAACAGACCTTTCCCTTTCGCGACCATCCAAGGACTTTGGACGTGCTTTCTATCTTTCCGAGGACAGAGAACAAGCCGAGGAAATGGCAAAGTTTAAAGTGTTTACATTAGGCGGTGAAGTGATGGTCAGCGAGTTCGAGTTGAACGAATCAGACCTGCAAACCTTAAACTGCAAAAGGTTTGATACTTATAGCGAAGATTGGGCTCGTTTTGTCCTAAAAAACCGAGAAGCGCAGCAACAAACACATAACTATGACGTTGTGTTTGGACCTATCGCCAATGACAGAATTGGTCGTCAGATTTTAAACTTTCAATCAGGATATATTGATTTCGCTACTTTCTTAAAACGCATTCAATACCCTGTGGGCATTACATTCCAATGGGCTTTCTGCACGGAGAAAGCGATTCAAATTCTTAGAAGCATTCTATGAGAGTATCATCCGAAGATTTTCAATTTATGGTAGAATGTCAAGAGCGAGACATTGCTACATTGCTGGTGGAAGAGAAAGGTTTCACCATTCATCAAGCGCTGGATGCCCTCTATGATTCTGACACGTATCGTAAACTTCAAGAGCCGAAGACCGGACTTTATTTTCAATCTCCACGATATGTCATGTCATATCTATATGATGAGTTGCGTGAAAGATGAGACCGTGTCCTTGTGTCTCATCGTTTTCTTCCTTTCATCATTCTTTCGCTTGTAATCCGTTTCCTCGCTGAAAATAATGCTGTCCGGTAAATGGTCGTGGTTGTTGAAAGCGATAAATGTTTTATGATTGCTGTCCGGTAATCGCACTTTATGGATTGAACTCGTCGGTGTTTGCGGAGGACAAACTCCTTGACCGGATGGGGAGGGCTGCAGGCCCGATGAGGGAGCGCAAGCGACCGAACTAACAGCCCAGTCCGTAAGGGCTGGGTAAGGTGTCCGCCCCCAAGGAAGAGGGCTGTAAGTCCCGATTTCTTTTTCAACAACAGCGGTTTATTAAAGGAATCGGGACTTACAGCCCTCAAAATTACTACAACTGTCCTACCCAGCCCTTACGGACTGGGCTATTGGTTCGCCCTCCTTCGTCGGGCTCATCGGGCTTGCAGCCCTCGCCATCCGGCTGAAAAAACTTTTTCGGACAGCAATAATAAGTTTAGTTTTTAAAGTTTGAAGCGGGCTGTGGATGAACAGCCCGCTTCGTTTTGAGGTTTGTGGATTGTCAAATCTTTTCTGAGCGTTGCAAAACCGTTGCAAAACCGTTGCAAAACCATTGCAAAACCGCTGCAAAACCATTGCAAAACCGCTGCAAAATCTCGGTCGTGCGTTTCTCAGAGTTTCTGCTTGACTTCGATTTCCTGGAAGGTTTCAATCAAGTCGCCTTCCTTGATGTCGTTGCAGTTGGTGAGGGAGATACCACACTCGAAGTTCGTGTTCACCTCCTTGACGTCGTCCTTGAAGCGCTTCAAGGCGTTGATTTCGCCGGTGAAGATGACGATGCCGTCGCGGATGAGGCGAGCCTTGTCGGTGCGTTTCACCTTTCCGTCGATGACGTAGGCACCGGCTACATAGCCCACCTTGGAGATGTGGTAAACCTGACGCACTTCGATGTTGGCGGTGACTTCTTCCTTGATGACGGGCTCGAGCATACCCTCCATGGCTTCCTTGACGTCTTCGATGGCGTCGTAGATGACGGAGTACTGTCGGATTTCGACGCCGTCGCGCTCTGCCAGTTTGCGAGCCTGCTGAGAGGGGCGCACTTGGAAGCCGACGATGATGGCTTCAGAGGCAGCGGCGAGGGTGACATCGTTTTCGCTGATTTGTCCGACGCCTTTGTAGATGACTTTGATGACGATGTTCTCCGTGGAGAGTTTGATGAAGGAGTCGGCGAGTGCTTCGACGGAGCCGTCCACGTCAGCCTTGACGATGAGGTTGAGTTCGTGGTAGGAGCCCATCTTGAGTCGCTTACCAATCTTCTCGAGCGTGAGGACTTCGCGGGTTCTGAGGTCTTGCTCGCGCTGGAGTTGCTCACGTTTGTTGGCTATCTCGCGGGCTTCCTGTTCGGTGTCCATCACGTGGAACTGGTCGCCTGCTTGCGGTGCGCCGTTGAAGCCGAGGAGCGTGGCAGCCATGGAAGGTCCGACCTCCTGGATGCGCTGTCCGCGTTCGTTGAAGAGAGCTTTGATGCGGCCGTAGTTTGTTCCGGCGAGCACGACATCACCTTGGTGAAGCGTACCGTTGGAAACGAGCACGGTGGCAACGTAGCCGCGTCCCTTGTCGAGGGAGGATTCGATGATGGTACCCGTGGCTTTGCGGTTCGGGTTGGCTTTGAGTTCGAGCATGTCGGCTTCGAGGAGCACTTTCTCGAGGAGTTCGTTCACTCCCGTACCCTTCTTGGCGGAGATGTCCTGGCTCTGATATTTTCCGCCCCACTCTTCGACGAGGAAGTTCATGGCAGCGAGCCCCTCCTTAATCTTGTCGGGGTTGGCGTGGGGTTTATCGACTTTGTTGATGGCGAAGACGATGGGCACGTTGGCAGCCACGGCGTGGCTGATGGCTTCCTTCGTCTGGGGCATGATGTCGTCGTCAGCAGCAATGATGATGATGGCGATGTCGGTCACCTGAGCACCGCGAGCACGCATGGCGGTGAAGGCTTCGTGACCCGGAGTGTCGAGGAAGGTGATGTGGCGTCCGTTGTCGAGGGTGACGTTGTAGGCACCGATGTGCTGCGTGATGCCGCCTGCTTCACCGGCGATGACGTTCGACTTGCGAATGTGGTCAAGCAGCGAAGTCTTTCCGTGATCGACGTGACCCATGACGGTGACAATCGGCGCACGGGGTTGGAGGTCTTCGGGGCTGTCCTCCTCTTCGGCGATGGCTTCCTGCACGTCGGCAGAAACATATTCCGTCTTGAAGCCAAACTCCTCTGCCACGAGGTCGATGGTTTCGGCGTCCATGCGCTGGTTGATGCTGACCATGATGCCGATGCTCATGCAGGTGGAGATGACTTTGGTGACGGGAACGTCCATCATCTGAGCCAGTTCGTTGGCAGTCACGAACTCGGTCAGTTTGACGATTTTGCTTTCTGCCTTGGCTTCGCGGCGTTCCTCCTCCTGACGGGCTTGGACCATTTCGCGTTTTTCTTTGCGATATTTGGCACCCTTGCCGCCTTTCTGTTTGTTGGTCAGACGTGCGAGCGTTTCCTTTACCTGCTTTGCCACGTCTTCTTCCGACACCTCGGCTTTGATGTCCACCTTCTTGCGGTTGTCTTTCTGTTTCTTTCCGCCCTGTCCGTTTTGTTGTCCGGACTGTCCGCCCTTCTTGCCTCCGGCGTTGCCATTGATGTTTCCGGGATTGTTCACGTCAATGCGTTCGTTGCCGATGCGGGTGCGTTTTTTCTTTTGTCCGCCTTGAGCGTTGGCGGCAGCCCCTTTCTCTTTGGCGCGGAGTTTGCGGAGTTCTTCTTTGCTCTTCTTTTTCGGACGAGTCGTGGCGTTGATGGAACTGAGGTCTATGGTTCCGAGCACTTTCGGTCCGTCGATGTCGGCAGGCGCGTTGAGGCGGAAGATGCCGTCGGTTTCCGTACCGATTTTAGCGGCTCTTTCCTCGACGGTGAGAGGTTGCTTCTTCGGTTTGGGAGCATTCTTCTTCTCCTCCTGCTGCGGTTGTTCCTGCGGAGCGGCTTCAGCGGCGGGCGTTTCAGCCTTCGGTCCTTCCTTCTGAGTCTCCGGAGCGGGAGTCTCAGCCTTCGGCGTCTCCGGAGCGGCTTGTTCCGATTGTGCTTGCGGCTTCACTTCTTCCGTCTTCGGCTGTTCTGCCACTTCTTCTTTGGGCTCTTCCTTCTTGCCGTTGAGCGCGTCGAGGTCAATTTTTCCAATCGGAGCGAGTTTCGGGCGCATCTCTTCGGGAATGGTTGTCTCCACCATTTCCGGTTCCGGTTTCGCGGGTTTCGGCGCAGCCGGTCGTTTGTCCTTCTGTCGGCTCTGAATCATCTCCTCGGCTTTGGTCTTGAGGTCTTTGTCTGCGCCGAAGGCTTCTTTGAGCAGGTCATACTGCTCATCGTCCAACTTCTGGTTGAGGTCATCGTCCTGAATGGGATGACCTTTCTTTTTCAGAAAATCGGCGACGGTGGAAAATCCTACACCAAATTCCTTGATTGCTTTGTTTAATCTGATTTTCATGCGTGCTGGTATGTGGCTTCCCCCTTCCCGCTTGTTTGTTGGCTGCTCCCGTGTGGGCGTCAGTCCGGGCGGTTTAGCCGTGGTGCTGTGGTTTCTCTCGCTTAAGCGTCCGACCGGGTTCCCGGCGACGTTGTTTTGTGGTTACTATATATATAATATGGTGTGACGGCAGGCGGGCGAGTGGGAGAGTCACTGTCCGCCTCCGTCTCGTCAGTGTCAAGCCTCCGGTTCTTCGGCTGCTTCCTCGGCGGGCTCGGCTGCTTCTTCTGCAGGCTCGGCTGCCTCCGGTTCTTCGGCTGCTTCTTCTGCAGGCTCGGTTGCTTCCGGTTCTTCGGCGGGTTCGTGGGGAGCTGCCTCGTCTTCGAACTCAGCCTGAAGGATTCTCAAGACGTCATCGACGGTGTCTTCTTCCAAGTCAGCCTTTTCGATGAGCATTTCGCGCGGTGCGTTTAGCACGTCCTTCGCAGTCTGGAGCCCGATGTTCTTGATGGAGTCGATGACCCACTGGTCGATTTCGTCGGCAAATTCGTCAAGATAGATGTCCTCGATGGCTTCGTTCTCGTCGAGTTCGCGGAAGACGTCGATGGTGTATTCCGTCAGCATCGAAGCGAGTTTGATGTTCAAGCCGCCCTTACCGATGGCGAGGCTGACCTCTTCGGGGCGCAGATAGACTTCCGCTTTGCGTTCTTCCTCGTTGAGGTTGATGCTGGAAACCTGTGCGGGGTTGAGGGCGCGCTGGATGAAGAGGCGGATGTTGCCGGTGAAGGGAATGACGTCGATGTTCTCGTTGTTGAGTTCGCGCACGATGTTGTGGATTCGGCTACCCTTGATGCCAACGCAGGCGCCGACGGGGTCGATGCGTTCGTCGTAGCTTTCGACGGCAATTTTGGCGCGTTCTCCCGGGATGCGTGCCACGGCTCTCACTTTGATGAGTCCTTCAGCGATTTCGGGAATGTCTCTTTCGAGCAGTCTCAGCAGGAAGGTGGGAGAGGTGCGGGAAAGAATGATTTTCGGTTTTCCGTTGATGTTATCGACTCTTTCGATGACCGCCTGCACGGTGTCGCCTTTGTGGAAGAAGTCGCGGGGGATTTGCTGGTTCTTGGGAAGATAGAGTTCGTTGCGCTCTTCGTCCATGAGGAGCGTCTCGCTCTTCCAAGTCTGATAGACCTCGGGAGCCATGAGTTCTCCGATGCGGTCTTTGTATTTGTTGTAGAGCGCATCGTGTTCCAGTTCGAGCACCTTGCTTGCCAGAGTTTGGCGGAGCGTGAGGATGGCGCGGCGTCCGAAGTCGGTGAAGTTGATTTTCTCGGCAACTTCTTCTCCCTCTTCATAGTCGGGGTCAATCTTCTGCGCCTCGCTGAGAGCGATTTCCTTGTTGGGGTCGGTCAGTTCGTCGTCGGCAACCACGACGCGGTTGCGATAGATTTCGCAGTCACCCTTGTCGGGGTTCACGATGACGTCGAAGTTCTCGTCGGAGCCGAAGAGTTTGGCAATGACGTTGCGGAAACTCTCTTCGAGAACGCCCACCAAGGTGGTGTAGTCAATGTTTTTGTTTTCCTTAAATTCGGCAAAGGTCTCAATCAAGCTTGCCGTTTCAGTTTTTTTCTTAGCCATATTTTGTTTTCTATTGTTTTCTTCGGGAGAATACGTTTCGTCAGTCTTTTGCAAGCCTTTTGCAAGTCTTTTGCAAGTCTTTTGCAAGCCTTTTGCAAGCCTTTTGCAAGTCTTTTGCAAGTCTTTTGCAAGCCGGGCGTCAGAAACGTAAGAAGGACAAGACCCCCTTCGAACCTCATTTGAAGTCAATCAGGAGTTTTGTCCATTTCACTTCGTCGAAAGCGAGCGTCAAGTCGCGTTCCACCATTTTGGGGCGCTTTTCGCCTTCGAGTTTCACTTTTTCGGAGATGGTGAGGGTGAAGTTTTCGGGAGTCACCTCTTTCAGTTCTCCCTTCAGTTTCTTTCCGTCGTTGGTGAGGACTTCCACGGGTTCTCCGCAGTGGATTTCATACTGTCGCAACACTTTGAAGGGTTGTCCGATGCCTGCGCTTCCCACTTCCAGCTCAAAGTCCTCTTCATCTCGGTTCAAGTGTCCCTCGATGAAGCGGCTGAGTTCCACGCAGTCGTCAATCCACACTCCGTCCTCTTGGTCGATTTCCACCACGATGCGGTTGTCCGCGCTGATGGTCAAGTCGGTCAGGAAATAGTCTTTTCCTTCGAGCCATTGGGCGACCAGACTTTCAACAAGTTTCTTTTCAATCATTCAAAAAAGCAGTAAAAGAAAATAAGTAAGTGAGGAACTTCAAAAGCCCCTCACTTAGTTTGTTGCTGCAAATTTACGAACTTTTTTAAGATAGAAAGCCTGCACGCCACATTTTTTTGCTTTCTGCGCAATTTTTTCGTTTGTCGGACTGCCACAAGTTAGAGAC
>JBJEAG010000169.1:0-2474 GCA_051868855.1 Alloprevotella sp.
TTAATGAATCAATTAATGAGCATTAATGTTTCAAATAAATTCCTTCAATTCTGCGGATTCTGCGTGAGGCAACATCCGCCCAATCTGTGTAATCAGTGTTCAAATAAATTCCCTCTCATTCCGTCCCATTCTGCGTGAGACCTCCTTGGTTCATCTTTGGTTCATTTTGGTTCATTCTTCGCCTTTATCCGCATGGCACGGGTTATTGCAGCAGTGCACTCAGTTCTTCAAATGTTGTGTCAATGAAAGTGTTGTTTGCCATTTTCTGAGTTTGAATGGGTTGGTAGTCTTCAAACTCCTTTCGGGCGAAGCGCAGTTCAAACGCAAGGCGCAGGTCGTTTTCCGCTGCCGCTTCCTCTGTCTGTTTTGCCTCCTTTGCCGTGATGGTTCTCACCCTCAGAATTTCATAGACATCCCGCACGCCTTTTCCTTTGAAATAAGGCATGAAATAGTGCAGGTCTTGCAGGGCAATGGTGGTGGGGAAATGACTGCCGGTGTAGTAGAGTGTGGCTGTTCCGTCGATGAAACTTTGCAGATAGCCTTTTCGGCTGCTGTTTGTCACCAGTCCGATGAGGACGCGGTGTCCCATTTCCACGAAAGTACCTTTTTGCGGAATCACGTTTGAAATGATTTTTTGTGATTTCATTTCAATCAGTTGATGAATGAACTCCTCCAGCAGTTTGCGGTTGTGTGGATTTTTCGGTCGCAGCGGGAAAGCGCCGATGTTCACCTCTCGGATGGACTGATAGAAGTTTGCCACCTCCACGTCCGTTGTTTCGCCGTCTCCGGGGAAGAGGATGTAACCGCCAATCACCTCCTTTTTCAGTGTTTGGGCTTGATAGTCCTTATAATATATGGCATCACGGTAGCGGTGCATTTGGTTGATGGCATCGTCCGGCGGAGTGTCCACCCCGTTTTGCCGGTCGGCAATTCGATATTTTGCATCGAAGAGATAGGTCATTTTCATTCCCCGCTGCATGTCGTTCTTGGTGAGTTGCAGAACGATGTCCGGTTTCTGAGGCACCGTTCTCACCACAAGGTCTTTCATGCCGATGGGACTGTCTTCGTTTTCTGTGCTTTTGGGGTTATAGACCAGTTCAGCCAGTTCCACATTGTCTTTTTTGAAGAGGATGCGAGAGTGTTCCCCTTTTCCGAGTTCCCAAGTGAAGAGCCCGTTCATCTCCATTCGATTCTTTTGGCTCACGTCCTCGTCCGTCAGGTGCAGTTGTTCTTTCACGATGTGGCTCACCTCGATGAAACACCAGATTTCATAGAGCGTGGCAATGTCCTTTGTTTGCAACCGATAGAGTCCGTCATAGAGCGAGTAGCCACGGCGCAGCAGGTTCCAAGTGCGATAGACCTGACTGTAGCCCGATGCTTTTTGCAGCACCAGACTCTCTTGGTTCAATCCCTTGAATTTTCCCACTGTGCGGAAGAAGGGGTTGCGCGAGAGGTGCTGCAGGGTGGCAAGCGTTTGGCGCATTTTTCCCTTTCTCACCTCCGACACCGTGTTGATTCCCTCCACTCTTTTTTTCAGTGTTTCATATTTCGCTGTGATTTGTTGGAGCGCAAACTTCAAGAAGCGGTTCTCTTGTGTGTCGTGAGTTTGGATTTGTTCCTCCACTCTGTAGAGTCTTCCACTGTCTTTTCTGTGCTCCGCCAATTCGTTTTCAATGGCTCTCGGCACGAAGGTCAGTTTGTCTGCTCGTTTGAAGACCACCTCCCCGTGCAGTCTGTGGCGGGGTCGTTCGATGATGCTTTTGCAGGCACGAATGAATTTCTTCTCTTCGCTGCCAAAGACACTCCACCAAACGATTTCCGGAGTCTCTCCTCCCGCATCGGGAGTGAAGCCGTGGAACGTGCGGCGCATGTAGTCCAGCGAAAGCATTCGATATTCCGCCTCGATGTCCTCCAGGATGCTGCGCCAGTGTTCGTGATAGTTCAGTTTTGTGCTCAGCACCTCAAAGGAGAAGCAGAATTCTTTCGTCCCCTCGTTGGTTTGATAGACGAGGTGAATCTCGCTGCGTCCGATTTCGTTGCCATAGTTCAGAAAGCCCGCCAAGACGTGGCGGCGGAAACTGAACTTCTCGTTGTCCCCTTGCAGTTCCGAGCCGAACTCCGCTGTTTTCACGTAGTCCTTAAATTCCACCCAGATGGGATAGTCCGCATTGTCAAAGAAGACGACGGGTGCCGATTCACCCTTTTGCAGCACCAGTTTGCGGGTTTCTCCGTTGTCACAGACAAGCCTCTCCACCGACTCCACGCCCTCCGTCCAAGAGAAGGTCGAGCACAAACCTTGTTCGCCGATGTTTCTCTTGGCTTTGTTCCAAATGGCATCAAACTTTCCGCATTCGATGCTCATTGTGAAGTCCCTGTGTTTGATGGTCAGCAGTTCCATGACGGTCGTTGCATCATTTGATGAGTATTCTATTATCGTCACCTTCCAACACCTTCATCTGTTGGATGGCAATCTG
>JBJEAG010000170.1:0-11505 GCA_051868855.1 Alloprevotella sp.
CATTCGTTCGATGGGTTTCACGGCTTCGCGAGCCACGTCTTCATCGACGGTGATTTCGGGCCACTCATATTTCAATGCGTTATACACTTTCGGAAGGGTGCAGAGACGCATGTACTGACACTCGTTGCAGGCGCAGCCGGCATCGTCGGGAGGAACGGGAATGAACTCCTTGTCCGGACAGCGTTTCTGCATTTCGTGGAGAATGCCGCTCTCGGTCACCACCAAGAAGGTGGAGGCGGGGGACTGGCAGGCATAGTCCAACAGGGCGGCAGTCGAACCGACCACGTCGGCGAGTTTCACGACGGCGCCGCGGCACTCGGGATGCACCAACACCTTGGCGTCGGGGTGGCTGCGCTTCAGTTCCACCAGTTTCTCGACGGAGAAGCGCTCGTGGACGTGGCAGGCACCGTCCCACAAAACCATGTCTCTGCCGCAAACGGAGTTCAGATAGTTCCCCAGATTGCGGTCCGGTCCGAAGATTATCTTCTCGTCCTTGGGCAGCGACTCGATGATGCGTCGTGCATTGCCGGAGGTGACCACCACATCGGTCAGTGCCTTGACGGCGGCAGAGGTGTTGACGTAGGAAACGACGGTGTGACCGGGATGCGCCTCGACGAACTTCTTGAACTCATCGGCGGGGCAACTCTCGGCGAGCGAGCAGGTGGCGTTCAAGTCGGGCACGACCACTTTCTTGCCGGGGCAGAGAATGGCGTTCGTCTCACCCATGAAGTGGACGCCGCACATGACGATGAGGCGGGCGTCGGTCTTGGCAGCCTGTCGTGCCAGTCCGAGGCTGTCGCCCACGAAGTCCGCCACGTCCTGCACGTCGCCTTCGGTATAGTAGTGCGCCAAGATGATGGCATTTTTTTCTTTGCAAAGTTCGCGGATGGCTTCTTTCAGATTCACTCCTTCGGGCACCGGTTCGTCCGCATACCCTTTGCTTTTCCAACTTTCTTTCATAGTGTCAGTCTTTTTTGAGGGCGTATGTTTTGACTCCTGTTCGGAATCCTTGGCTTGCAAAAGTACGAATTTACGGGCGTTGTGCATTTTTCTTTGTGACATATTTATTCATTATAGCCACCGAATCCGTAACTTTGCCTTCCATCTGAGCATAGAAACCAAGAAATTCGCCAATGAAATTCATACACACGGCAGACTGGCACCTCGGGAATACGTTCCACGGACACGACCGCACGGAGGAGCACCAGCATTTCCTGAACCATCTGCTTGACCTCATCTCCACCCGACGTCCCGACGCACTGATTGTCGCCGGCGACATCTTTGACACCCCCAATCCTTCTGCCCGCGCCGAAGCCATGCTCTATGACTTCCTCCTCGAAGCCACCTCCCGCGTTCGGGGTTTGCAGGTGGTGCTCATCGCGGGAAATCACGATTCGGGCAGCCGTCTCGAAGCCCCGGCGGCACTGCTGAAAAGCCATAATGTCTATGTGAGAGGTACGGTGCGGCGCACCGAAGACGGCGAGCCCGACTTCGCCGAGCACCTGCTCCCCCTCGCCACGCTCGACAGCAGCGAGGCGGTCTGCGTCTGCCACGCTCTGCCCTTCCTTCGCACCACCGACTGCCCGCCGGGCACGTCGCCCGAAGAAGCGCTCCGCCTTTTCTTTAAAGGAATGGCGAAAGCACAAGCCAAGAGCGACTTCAAAGGACTGCCCGTCGTGGTGGCAGCGCACTTCTATGCCTCGGGAGCGGAAATCTGCGCCACGGAACACTCCGAACGCATCGTCATCGGCGGACAGGAAGCGGTGTCGGTCAATGTGGTGGGGAAACAGGTGAGCTATGTCGCACTGGGGCACATTCACAAGAAACAGGACGTAGGCGGCGAACTTCCCGTTTGCTATTCGGGCAGTCCGCTGCCGCTTTCTTTCTCCGAACTGCACTATCATCGCGGAGTGAACTGGGTGGAAGTCGATGCCGACGGCGAAGCGCGGGTGGAACAAATCCCATACTCTCCCCTCCGCTCTCTCGTCAGCATCCCCGAAAACGGTGACGCCGCCTCTGTTGACGAGGTGTTCCGTGCCATTGAGAAACTCCCCGCCCGCCGTGACGGAGTCTGCTCCGCCGCTGCGCCCTACGTGGAGTTGAAAATACGGGAAGAGCAACCGGAACCGTGGCTGATGCACGACCTGCTGGCGGCGTTGGAAGAGAAGGACGTGCGCTTCTGCCGGGTGCTCCGCCGTCTCCCGAACGAACAGAAAACGACAAACGATGACGCTCGCGGTCTCGTCATCGAAGAAACCACGCCTTTGGATTTGGCGCAGCGCATCTATGCCGAACGCTATGACGAGTCCATGCCTGCGCCCTTGGAAGAGCGTTTCCTCCAAGCTGCGGAGCGAGCCATGCAAGAACAAGGCGAAGACGAAACCGAGGAAGACGAAACGCCTTGAAACTCGCGCCGACCCCTTCTCTCTTAGTCTCTTAGTCTCTTCGACTCTTTGTCTCTTTGACTCTTTGTCTCTTTGACTCTTTGTCTCTTTGACTCTTTGTCTCCTTAAATGAATATAGAAAAAATCACGCTGAACAACCTGACTGCCATTGAAGGCGAGCAGGTCATTGATTTCACGGCGGAGCCGCTGCGCTCGGCAGGGCTCTTCGCCATCACCGGCGACACCGGCTCGGGAAAATCCACCATCCTCGACGCCATCTGCCTCGCGCTCTACAACAAGGCGCCGCGTTTCGAGGGAACCGAACGAAGCGGAAAGACTGACGCCTCGTCCGACGCAGCCGACTCGCCGACGTTGCAAGCGGGCAACGTTTGTAACCTCCTGCGCCGCGGACGCAAGAGCGGCGGCTGCGCCGTGGTCTTTTCCAACGAACGCGGCGAACGCTACGAAGCCACCTGGAGCGTCAAAGTCACCTCGGGCGGCAGATTCTCCTCGCCGAAAAGAACGCTGACCATGCTCGCACCCCGCAAAGAGCAGTTCGACAAGTGTGACCTCGCCGAGGCAGTCGAACGGGCAGTGGGACTGAACTATGCGCAGTTCACGCGCACCGTCCTTCTGGCGCAGAACAGTTTCGCCAACTTCCTCCGGGCGAAGCAGGCTGACAAAGCGGTGCTCTTGGAGAAACTGACGGGCACGGAACTCTACGGTGCCATCGGTCGCCACATCTTCGAGGGTAGTCGCGAGGCGGCGGAGGAACTGGCACGCTTGGAGAGCGAACGACGGGGCGTGCTCCACGACCGGATGGAACCGCTGCAACTGCAAGAAGAAGAGGAGCGCGAACGTCTGCTTGCCTCCCGCCTCGACATGAGCCGCGAACGACAGACGCTCTTGGAACGACAGACCGACTGGATGAACCGGTTCCAAGAGACGGCAGCCATGGTGGCGCAACACGAAGCGCAACACGCCGAAGCCACCAAAGCCTGCGTGGCACGTCGAAAAGAGGAGTTGGATTTGGAACGCTATGATGCCGTGGCGGACATGCAGCCGCTCTATCGCGAAATCACCATGCGACAGAAAGACATTGCTTCCTTTAAAGATAAAGAAGCCGACGCCACCAAGCAGTTGGAGCAGACGGAGCAGACACTCAAAGCGGCTGTGTCGCGGCGAGACACGCTCCACGAACGCACCGCCGACGCCGAACGACAACTACAAATCCGACAACCTGCCATTGACCGAGGACACTCGCTGACGGGAGAGGTGTCTGCCGCACGCGCCCAACTCGAAAAGGCGGAAACGCAACTCAAGGCGGCGCAGGCAAATCTCGAAAAACGCCACAGCGCGCTCGCCGCAAAAACGGAGCAGTTGGAAGCGGTGAGAAAGGACATGGAGACTCGGAAACTCCACAAACAGTCGCTTTCCGTCCACCGACTGATGTATGAAAAGTTTGACCTCATCAAGGACAAACTCTCGCTGCTCTACTCGGAAAGCATGCGCAACGCCGAGAGCCACAAAAAGCAGGCGGAACTCCAGCGCCGCCGGCAGGACCTCAAGGAACGCATCGAGAAGGCAGAGAAGAGCCGCCACGAAAACGAGGGACGCTTGAACGCACTGAAAAGCGAACTTCTCATTCACCGACAGAGCAACAGCGGACGGGACTCCGCACAACTTCAGCAACGCGCCGCCTCGGGGAAGAACAAACTCGACGCGCTGAGGCGTGCCGCCGTCATTTGGAAACATATTTCGGAGGGCTATGCCGCTCTCGACGAGAAGCAGGCGCTCTGCAAACGCGAAGAGAGCGAACTGAGTCAGCACCTGCAGCGACGCGACCGGCTGACCTTGGAACTGAAAGCGGGAGAGGAGGCATTCTCCCACATCTCCACTGCCTACACGCTCAGCAGTTCGGAGAACATCGTGCGACTCCGCCGACAACTGAAGGAGGGCACGGCGTGTCCCGTCTGCGGCGGTACGCACCACCCCTATCACACCGAAACGGAACAGCATCTTGGCGAACTCCTGAACAATCTTTCCAAGGACTACGAGTCCATGCGGGAGAAAGTGGAGAAACAACGCGCCGACCTTGCCGCCGCGGGCGAAGACATCGCCGCCTCCCGTGCCCGATTGGAGAGCGAGCGCCGCGCTTGGGAAGAACTGAAGCGCAGGCAGGAGGCTGACGTGACGGAATGGCAGGACTGCGTCCACCTCGACCCTTCGTTTGCTGACTGCTCGCCCACCGTGAACCGCGACGCCCGCCGCATGACCATCGAACTCCTCTTGGCAGGCATTGCCCGCGAATCCGACGAGGCTGCCCGCGAACTGGAGACCTTCAACTTTCACCAGCAACAAATCAACGGACTGAACGAACAGATTGCGGCGCTGGACGACGTCATGGACCGCGAGGACACCTTGCTGAGCAAACTCCGCACGGAAGACAAAATCGCCAAGGCGTCGCTCGAAGACCTTCAGCAGGTCATCCACATCTCCGACCGCTCCTGCTCGCAACTCTACACCGACCTCGACGAGATGATTACGCTCTCCGGCTGGTTCACGGAGTGGAAAAACAACGCCGACGGGCTGCGACTGCGACTCACGCGTCTCCACGAAGATTGGATGCACACTTGCGCCGCCATCGACGAAGCCGTGCGCTCGGAAACGATTCTCAGCGAAGAGATAAAGAACATCCGCCAAGGCGTGACGGAAGAAGAGAGCCACGTCACCGCCTGCCGCGAAAGCCGCGACGGTGTGCGCGAGGAAATACACCGCAAGGAGGAAGAACTGAAACACCTCTTCGGCGACGGAAATCCGCAGTCGGAAGCCACGCGCCTCGCCGCAGCCATCGAACAAGCCCGCATGGAGGAAAGAAAAGCCGCCTCGGAATGCGAAAAGGCGCAGTCCTCCAAAGACCTTTGGGCGGGTCGATGCGAGAATCTCCGCACTGCCCACTCCGACGCCCGCGAACGCCTGCAGCAACTGCGCCGAGAACTCGACACGCTCATCCTCCGCTTCAACGGCGACCACACTCCGCTCTCCTTCTCCGAATTGGACAGCCTCTTCACCGACCCGCGGGACTGGAAGATGTTGCGAAACGAACTGAAAAAACTGCGCGAAGAGAAATTGCTGGCGGAGAGCCGGCTCTCACGTTCCCGCAAAATGCTTGGCGACCTGCAGGCAGAGAACGTCTGCCCCTTTGAAACCATGCCCCATCACCTCGACGACACCTTCCGCGCCACTGCGTCTCGTTTGGAGGAGGAACTGACGAAATCACGCGAGGAAGCGGCACAGACCGAGGCGCAACTCGCAGCGTGCCGCAACCGGCTCATGCTCCACCGCACCTGCGTCGAACGGGCGGAGAAGATGGAAGGAGAAGTGAAGAAGGCAGAAGAAAACGCCCGTGAATGGGAACGTTTGAACACGCTCTTCGGCAGCGCCGACGGAAAGAAATTGCGCACGCTGGCGCAGAGCCACACCTTCCACCGTCTCGTCATGCACGCCAACCGACACCTCGAAACGTTGGCGCCGCGCTACGAACTCTACAACCGTCCCGGCACACTCTTGCTGGAGGTCGTTGACCGCTACATGCTTGACACGCACCGCCACGTTTCCTCGCTTTCGGGCGGCGAGACCTTTGTCGTCAGCCTGGCTTTGGCACTGGCGCTCGCCTCGCTCTCGGCAGGCACGTTCCACATCGGCTCCCTCTTCATTGACGAAGGCTTCGGCAATCTGGACCGCGAGTCGCTCGACCTCGTCATGACGACGCTTTCCAATCTTGAAACGACGCAGGGACGCAAAGTGGGCGTCATCAGCCACACGGAGCAGATTCGTCAGCAAATCTCTCCGCAAATCCGCCTCGTTCCCCGCCCCGGCGGTGCGGGAAGTTCGCGAATCGAAGTGAGGTGAAACCTTCTCGGCGGTTCTGCATCCTTGCGATTCGAAAGGGTTCCGGAAAGTTTGTCGAAACTTTTCCCCTTGAAACAGTGGCGCTGTGTTGAACAAATAGGAAATGCTTCCTCCATCTTCATTGCCACGGCAAACAAGCACGTTCTTGTCTGCCGTGGCAAAACTTTTTTCTGAGGCTTCGTCACTTTTTTCTTGGGAGTCGTCACTTACCGCGGCACGGCGGTAAAGTTACCGCGGCACGGCGGCAATCTTACCGCGGCACGGCGGTAAAGTTACCGCGGCACGGCGGTAAGTGACGAATCCCGACTTAGGAGCGACAAGTCGGCGTGCAGGAGCGACAAACGCAAAGAGAAAAAACAATGTCATTGCGCTTCGCCTTGCAATCTCTCGTCTTTTCCTCAGATTCCGTCACTTTTTCTAAAGACTTTCTCATTCCTTTCTTAGGTTCTCTCACTTTTTTCTAAGGAGTCGTTACTTACCGCCCGTTGGGCGGTAAACATGCCGTCCGTTGGGCGGTAAACATGCCGTCCGTCGGGCGGTAACATTACCGTCCATTGGGCGGTAAGTAACAAGTCGGCGTGCAGGAGTGACAACTCCCAAGGAAAAAGTTTCGCCACGCCGTCTGCGAATGACTTTTTGGTGTAATTTTCGACGGAATTTTCCTGTACTTTTTCGTGTACATACACAAAAAAAGCGATACAAATAGCTGTGGAACAACTAAATGTATCGCTAAGTTGCGGAGAGAGAGGGATTCGAACCCCCGGTACCTCTCGGTACGACGGTTTTCAAGACCGTTGTAATCGACCACTCTACCATCTCTCCTTGCGGAAAAACCTGTTTGCTCTGACGAGCGGCGTGTGGTTTTTGCTTTGCGGGTGCAAAGATAGGGTTTTGTTTTCTGACGGGAAAGTTTTTGCGTGTTTTTTTCTTTGTGGCGAGAGCGGTAGGCGTTACCGTCGTCACGCCGGGAGGCGGAAGAGGCGGAGGGTGTTGTCGAGGATGGAGGCTTCGACGTCGGCAACGGGCAGTTCGTAGGTCTCCGCGAGTTTGCGGATGACGAAAGGAACGTAGGACGGTTCGTTGCGGGTGCCGCGATGCGGGGCGGGGGTGAGATAGGGGGCGTCGGTTTCAACGACGATGCGGGAGAGCGGAACGACGGCACGCAGTGTGGCGGCGAGTTTGGCGTTTTTGAAGGTGACGACTCCGCCGATGCCCAGCAGGAAACCCGGGAAGCGGGTCAGCAGTTCTTGCGCTTGTTCGGCGGAACCGCTGAAACAATGAAAAATGCCTCGCAGGATGTGTGGGTTTCCGCCGTGGCGGGCGATGACATCGAGCAGTGCTTCGACCAGTTCGCGGTGGGCGGAGCGAGTGTGAATGACCAAGGGAAGGTCATGGATGATTGCCCATTCCGCTTGTCGTTTGAAAACCTCCGTTTGCTCTTCCCGCCGGCTCTTGTCCCAGTAGAGGTCAATGCCCACTTCTCCGACAGCGACGAACTTGCCGGGGGCTTCGGCGAGCATCTGTTCCATGCGGTCGAGGAGCGGTGCGGGGTCGTCGGGAAGTTCGGTGGGGTGAAGTCCCATCATGGGGAAGCAGAAGCCGGGATAGTCCTCCGCCATTTTCATCATGGGTTGCAGGCTGGCTTCGTCAATGTTGGGAAGCAACAAGGCGCGTGCTCCCGCTTTCCGGGCACGTTCCACGACTCCAGCGCGGTCGGCGTCGAATTCTTCAGTGTAGATGTGGGTGTGGGTGTCGATGAACATGGGCAAGGAGTCAAAGAGTCAAAAAGACAAAGAGTCAAAGAGACAAAGGGTCAAAGAGGTCAAAGAGAAAAGTTGTCTTTTGTTGTCTCAGTTGTCGTTAAATCAGATACCGCGCCGACTCTTTGACCCTTTTGACCTTTTAGACCCTTTAGACCGGAGCGCAGCGACTCTTTGACCTTTTAGACCGGAGCGCAGCGACTCTTTGTCTCTTTGACTCTTTGATTCTTTGACTTTTTGACTTCAAAATCCCCTTCTCTAAACCTGTCTTTTCAGCAGGGAGCAGGCATATTCCCAAATCGGGGCGGTTTTTTCTTTTCCGGCGGTGACGGCGGCGAGTTCGCGGCGTGCGGCATCGTAGAAACGGTCAATGGCTGCGAGTGTCAGAGCGGGGATGCTGAGTTGGTCGTAGATGTCGGTGACGGTGCGGATTTTGAGTGCAGGTTCCATATCCTTATCTTCCAAAATCTGCAGCAGTTTCTTTTTCGTTTCGGCGTCCGCCTTTTGGAGAGCGTGGATGAGGAGGAAGGTCTTCTTTCCGCAGAGGATGTCGCCGCCGATTTGTTTGCCGAAGACGGCGGGGTCGCCATAGACGTCCAAGTAGTCGTCTTGGAGTTGGAAGGCAAGTCCGATTTTCTCGGCGAAGCGATAGAGAGCATCGGCGTCGGTGTCCGGTGCATTGCCGGCGAGGGCTCCGAGTTTGGCGGCGCAGCCGAGGAGAACGGAAGTCTTGAGTCGAATCATCTCGATGTATTCCTCTTCCGTCACGTCGGTTCGTTTCTCGAAGTTCACATCGTGTTGCTGTCCTTCACAAATCTCGTTGGTGGTTCGAACGAAGAGGGAGAGCATGCGATCCTTGTTCGGGCAGTCGGCGTTGATGAGGTGGCGGAAGGCTGCGATGAGCATGGCGTCGCCGGAGAGCACCGCTGTGTTTTCGTCCCATTTCACGTGAACCGTGGGCTTTCCGCGTCTCATGTCGGCGTGGTCCATCAAGTCGTCGTGGAGGAGCGTGTGGTTGTGGTAGGTTTCAATGGCGAGTGCCGCCGGCATGGCAACTTCCGTGTCGTCGCGATAGATGGCGCATGCCAAGAGCACGAGGGTGGGGCGGAGGCGTTTGCCACCCATGGAGAGAGCGTAGGCAATCGGCTCGTAGAGTCCTTTGGGTTCGGAGGGATAGGTCACGGCAGCCAGTGCGCGATTGATTGAATCCAAATAGTTCATCGTTGCTGTGGAGTTTTTAGAGGTGTTTCATCTGTGCTGTGAGGTGGGCGAGTCTTCAGTCAGCCACTTTGTGGAACTGTTCCAGCAGCCATTGGCGCTGCTCTTCGCGGGTCAGGTGGCTGTTGTCCAGCAGCAGGGCGTCGGGTGCTTGGCGGAGCGGTGCCGTTTCGCGGTGCGAGTCAATGTAGTCTCTCTCCTTGACGTTGGCAAGAATCTCGTCGAAATCAACGGTCATGTTCTTTGCTTGCAGTTCTTTGAAGCGTCTCTCGGCTCTGACCTCCGCTGAGGCGGTGACAAAGATTTTGAGTTCGGCTTCGGGGAAGACGACGGTTCCGATGTCTCTGCCGTCCATGATGAGTCCTTTCTCTTTGCCCATCAGTTGTTGTTGCCGCGTCATGGCTTCTCTGACAAAGGGCAGTGCGGCGATGAGGCTGACTTTTTCGCTGACCGCCATGCCACGGATTCTGTCTTCGACGACGGTTCCATTGAGCGTGACGAGCGGGAGGTTGGTTTCACTGTCGAGCACGAACCCCACTTGCACCTCGTTCATGCGGTGGCGTAGCACCTCCACTGCCACTTCGCCGTCTTCGTTGAAGAGTCCGTTGTCGAGGGCGAAGAGCGTCACGGCGCGATACATCGCTCCCGTATCGACATAGACATATCCCACTTCGCGCGCCAGTTCTTTCGCCATGGTGCTTTTCCCGCAGGAGGAGTGGCCGTCAATCGCCACGATAATGCGTCTCATGATAATAATAAGGTATATATAGGTTATGTATTAGAATTGGTAGCCCGCCGAGACCATGATGGAGTTGGCGGCTTTGTGGTATCTGGCGTATGCCACGTCAAATTTGAACTTCTTGATGTGCAGTCCCGCTCCGGCGGTGAGTCCCGCCCAACTGCCGGAACCGGCGGCTTTCAGTTCGTTGCCTCGGCGGAAGTTGTAGCCGAGCGAAAGATAGAGTTGATCCGTTGGAATCACGTCCAATCCGAGGGCAACGTGGTTCAGTGCCAATTTTCCGAAACTGATTTCCTTGTCCTCATCTCCCGGGAGAGCGAAATAGCGTGACTTCCATCGTGTCATGTCGGAGAGCGTGACGTGCCAGCGGATGGGGAGGTGAGCCGCGCCCATACTGATTCCGAGCGTCAGGTCGCAAGGCAGATGAGTGCGGAGCCCGTCGTCGTAGGCTTTGAGTTGCGTTCCGAGGTTCAAGAGTGCGGCGGAGATGGAAAGGTCTTTTTCCTCGTCATAGTAGTTCAATCCAAGGTCAAACGCCATGGTGATGGCAGAATAGTCACCTAAATTTGAGAAGAGAAATTTGGCGTTGGCACCGCCGCTCCATCTGTCGGAGAGGAGGTAGCTGTAGCCCGCGCCGATGATGATGTCTTTGGGCGAGAACTCACCCAGCACCTGTCCCGTTTCGTCGGTCTCCTGCATGGAACCATAGTTCATGTATTGCGCCATGACCGCCAGCGTGTGTCGTTCTCCGAGTGCTTTGGTGAATGCTGCTCCCATCCAGGTACTGCTGCTGACGTAGGACATGAAGTTCAATTCCAGCGAGAGGTCGCTTGTGTTGGCGTAGAGAGCGGGGTTCTGCCATCCGACGGAGGGTGCGTCTTCGATGAGCGTCACGTTCTTTCCGCCCAATGCGGCAGCGTGTGTCATGGATGGGAGTCGCAGCACGTTGAACGATGCCGTGCTCTCCTGTGCTGCGGCGCAGAGGACGAAGAAAGAGCAGAAGAGGAGAAGAATATATTTTTTCATGAATTGGGAACGCTTCATTCGCAGTGAGAGGAACTTGTCGCCTTGGGGAAGCATACCCTCGGCGTTTTCGCGGTCAAAGGTACAGATTTTTCGGCGAACGGTGCGGGCTCTTGTTTTTCTTGTTTTGTGGACTTGTGGATGCTGTGTGCGACAAAATCAACTCACTCTTCAATCTTCCAGTCCGTGATGGTGTGGCTCTCGGCGTCGAAGTTGATGCCGATTTTAACGACGGGAAGGTTGCAGAGGGCGAAGCGGGCAGGATAGTTTTTCAGGTTGATTTGCTGCATCGCTGCCTCGGCGGAGCGGGCAGGATAGTTTTTTAAGTTGATTTGCTGCATCGCTGCCTCGGCGGAGCGGTTGAGCTTCAGTTCAAAGAGATAGAGTTTTTGGGCGGTGCGGAGCACCATATCTACTCTGCCCGTGGCAGTGCGCACCTCCACATCGACGTATCTGCCGAAGAGGGAGA